>JBQCEF010000595.1:0-3725 GCA_051960495.1 Nocardioides sp.
TGGCACCGGGCCGCCCGGGCTGTCCACGACCACGACCGTCACGACGCACCGTTCTTGCACGAGGACGAGGCGGTCGCCCTGCTGCGCGACGACGACCCGGAAGAACGCTGCCACCTCTTCGTCGCCGAGGACGCCGGCGGGACGGTCACGGGCACCGGCATCGTGTGGGTTCCGCTGCTGGACAACCTCGAGAAGCTCTACTTCGCGATCGCGGTCGTGCCGGGGCACCGTGGCCGCGGGTTCGGCGACGCGCTGGTCGAGCGGGTGCTCGGGGTCGCGGCGGCCGAGGGCCGGACCGTCCTGGTCGGCGAGGGGCACCTGCCGGTCGACCACGTCGCCGAGGACCCGGTGCGCCGGTTCGCGGAACGGCACGGCTTCGCGCTGGCCAACACCGAGGTACGTCGTACCCTCCAGCTCCCCGTCCCGGACGCGACGATCCAGGGGTGGGCCGACGCGGCCGGCCCGCACCACGCCGGCTACGAGATCCTCACCTACGAGAACGAGGTGCCCGCGCCGCTGCGCCCGTCGTTCGTGGAGCTGCGCAACCAGCTCGCGGTCGACGCGCCGACCGGCGACCTCGACTTCGAGGCCGGCGGCCTGACCGTCGAGCTCTACGAGGAGCAGACGCGGCGTCTCGTCGAGACCGGTCGGCGGCTGCTGATCACGGTGGCGGTCCGCGACGGCGCGGCGGTCGCCCACTCGACGCTGTCGGTGCCGCCCGGGGACACCGAGCTGCCGCACCTGAACCAGTGGGGCACCTACGTGCACCGCGAGCACCGCGGCCACCGGCTCGGCCTCGCGGTGAAGGCGGCCAACCTGCGCGCGGTGCAGGCGGCGTTCCCCGAGCGCACGCTGGTCAGCACCACGAACTCGCCGGTCAACGGGCCGATGGTCGCGATCAACGAGCTGATGGGCTTCCGGCCGGTCGACGTGTTCGCGGAGTTCCTGCGCCGGGTCTGAACCCGATTCGTCTGCGACCCCTCCGCGCAAATCCCCCCATAGACCACAGACGAATCGGGGTTACAGGGGTTTGTGGAGCTCGACGAGCCGCTCGACCGGCACGAACCCGAGCGCCTCGTTGACGGCGATCATCTGCGCGTTGACCTCCGCGTTGGTCGTCACCAGCGCGGTCCGCCCGGGCTCCTCGCGCTGCAGCCACAGCAGGTTGGCCGCCTTGGTGGCCATCCCGAGCCGGTGGCCGCGGTGGTCCGGCGCGACGAGCGTCCCCCACTGGAACACGTGGCCGGGGTCGTAGCGCGGCACCACCAGCTCGGAGTAGGCCACCAGCTCACCGTTGGGGGCCACCGCGACGGTCGTGTACTTCGACCGCCCGGACGCCTCGAAGACCACCTCGTCGGCGCGGATCCGCTCGACGTCCATCACCTCGTGCTCGCGCACCACCTCGCCGGACGGCGCCTCGACCATGAGCGACCCGAGCAGTGCGCCGAACGGCTCGACGATGTCGTCGGGGATCGGTCCGCGGAACTGCCGCAACGTGTAGTCGCGGTGGTGCGGGGCCGCCTCGTCGGCCAGCGACTGCACCCGGGCGGCGTCCACGGGCAGGTCGAGCACGCGCACCACGTTGCTGATGTCGAGCTTGAAGCCACGGCGCTTCGCGAACTCGACGTCGGGGTGGCCGGCTCCGTCCACGGGCGCGTCGTACGGCACGAACACCTCGACGGTGAGCGTACGACGCCCCTCGTCGCGGACGAGCTGCTCGACGGCCTCCGCCATCGCCGACCCGTGTCCGCGACGCCGGTGCTCGGGACGGGTCCACACCCCGCCCCAGGCCGTGTGCAGGTTCTCCTTGAGCGGCAGGGCGACGATCCCGGCGCTCACGATCTCGCCGTCCTCGCGGCCGGCCAGCGCCAGGAACCGCTCGCCGGTGCGGCTCCCCCGCAGGTTCGCGCGCATCTCCTCGAGCATCCACGGCGTGGGGTGCACGCGACCGTGGCGGTCCGCCGCGAGGTAGGTCGCGTGCCAGGCAGCCAGCTCGGCGTCGTCGTGGACGTCGAGCGGCCCGACGTCGAGCGGCGCCCTACCGCTCACCCGAGCTCCTTCTTGACCTCGACGCAGCGCTCGATCTCGCGGTAACCGAGCCGGTCGTTGACCGCGTTCATCGCCACGTTGACGCCGGCGTTCCCGGTGACCAGGACCCGGCACTCGGGGTAGTGCTCCCGGACGGCCCGGTGGTTCGCGACCTTCATCCGCAGCCCGAGCGCGTGGCCGCGGTCCTCCGGCAGCACCAGCGTGCCGCTCTGGAACCCGCGGGTGCGCGCGTGGGCGTTCATCACGATCTCGGTCATGCCCGCCATCCGCCCGCCGGCGTCGACCGCGGCCACCGCGAGGACGTGCCGGCCGACCGCGAGGCCCTGCTCCTCGCCGTCACGGACCCGCGCCTCGTCCCAGACCTCGCGCTCGAGGTCGAGGTCACCGGTCGGCGCCAGGTCGTTGAAGGCCTCGTTGAGCCGGCAGTAGCCGTCGACGTGCTCGTCGGGCACCCGGTCCTGCCAGGCGACGAGCGTGTAGCCCTCGGCCCGCGGCGCCGTCTCGGCGTCGATCGCGTCCCAGGTCGGCTCGGTCTCGACCAGGTCGACGACCTTCATGCCGTCCTCGATGGCCGGCACGTAGCCCATCGCCTTGGCGAACAGCAGCCCCGGCCCGTCGTACTCCACCGGCGAGTAGGCCTCGGTGAGCAGCGAGCGGCGTCCCTCGGCCCGCACCAGGTCCTCGACGTGACGCACCAGGGCGGCGCCGATCCCCCGGCGCTGCCGGTCGGGGTGCACGTGGATGTCCGCGAACGCGAGGTGCCGGTTGTCCAGCTCGGGGTAGCGGACGAACGCCCGCCCGACCATGGCGCCGTCGTCGAACGCACCCACCAGCACGTCCCGGAAGCCGGGCCGGGCGCGCCGGTAGGAGCCGAGCGCGGTCTCCCACGGCACGTGGAAGTCGTAGGGGCGCGAGGCGTCCTCGGCCGCCTTGCCGATCTCCCAGAACCGGCGCAGCGCCGCCTCGTCGGCGCGGTCGACCTCGCGGATGTCCATGACCAGGAAGCCTACGGACGCCGCGGACCGGCCCGCACGCGAATTAGGAGGACGGCACGATCACGATCAGGCCACCCGGCGCGCCCGGCTCGTCGCCGGAGGAGTCCGCCTCGACGACGTCGACCACGTCGAAGCGCAAGCCGTCGGCCTCTGCGGTGTCGCCCTCGGCGACCGGCACGTTCGTGTGCTCACCGCCTCCGGCCGGTACGACGACCACGGTCCCCTCGTCGCCGTCGATGTTGATCGCGGTCAGCGTCCTCCCGTCGAGCGGGGTCGGCACGTTCTGGCGCAGCCGCACCGCGTCCGCCGGGTAGTCCGGCGTCGGCTCGTCGTCCCCGCCGCAGCCCGACAGGCCGCCCGTCGCGAGCAGCAGCACGACCGCCGTCACGGCCCGGATCCGTCTCATCGGCTCTCCTCGCTCAGGTCCACGGTGTCGTAGCGGATGAAGCCGGCCGCGAACTCGTCGTACGTCATGGTGATGGGCGGGTAGCTGTCGAGGCCCCAGGGGTTGACGATCGTGACGGTGCCCTTGTCCGGGTCCACGTCCTGCACATAGTAGGCGTGCCCCTGCACGATGGTGTCGTCCTCGTAGAGGGGGGTGCGGTCGTCGTGCGCGGTGGACACCAGCACCGCGCCGCCACCGTCGAGCAGCGCGTCCATCTCGCTCGCCGAGGGCGCGTC
>JBQCEF010000596.1:0-2038 GCA_051960495.1 Nocardioides sp.
CAGGCGGGCGAGGACGAGGGCGCCGAGCGCTGGTCGCCGCAGTGCGACCTGCCGGGCAACGGCTTCTGGTTCGCCCCCACGGTGTTCACCGGCGTCTCCAACACCCACCGCATCGCCCAGGAGGAGATCTTCGGGCCGGTGCTGTCGGTGCTCACCTTCCGGACGCCGGACGAGGCGGTCGCCAAGGCCAACAACACGCCGTACGGGCTGTCGGCCGGCATCTGGACCGACAAGGGCTCGCGCATCCTCTGGACCGCCGACCGGCTGCGCGCCGGCGTCGTGTGGGCCAACACCTTCAACAAGTTCGACCCCACCTCGCCGTTCGGCGGGTACAAGGAGTCCGGATACGGCCGCGAGGGCGGCCGTCACGGCCTGGAGGCCTACCTTGCCCACTGAGACCTCGCCGGCGACCCGGCTCGACGTCCGCAAGACCTACAAGCTGTACGTCGGCGGCAAGTTCCCCCGCAGCGAGTCCGGCCGCTCCTACGAGGTCACCGACAGCCGGGGGCGCTTCCTCGCCAACGCCGCTCAGGCCTCGCGCAAGGACGCCCGCGACGCGGTGCTCGCCGCGCGGGCCGCGGTGAAGGGGTGGTCGGGCGCCACCGCCTACAACCGCGGCCAGGTGCTCTACCGCGTCGCCGAGGTGCTCGAGGGTCGCCGCAGCCAGTTCGTCGACGAGGTGGCTGCAGGTGAGGGCCTCACGCGCCCGCGCGCCGAGAGGGTCGTCGACGCGGCGATCGACCGCTGGGTCTGGTACGCCGGCTGGTCCGACAAGGTCGCGCAGGTCATGGGCAACCTGAACCCGGTGGCCGGGCCGTTCTTCGACATCAGCGCGCCTGAGCCGACCGGCGTCGTCGCAGTCCTTGCGCCGCAACGGTCTTCGCTGCTGGGGCTGGTCTCGGTCGTCGCGCCCGCCATCGTCACGGGCAACACCGTGGTGGTGCTGGCCAGCGAGCGCCGTCCGCTGCCGGCGGTGACGCTGGGCGAGGTGCTCGCGACGTCCGACGTGCCGGGTGGCGTGGTCAACCTGCTCACCAGCCGCACCGCCGAGGTGGCGCCGTGGCTCGCCTCCCACATGGACGTCAACGCCATCGACCTCACGGGCGCGGCGGACGCCGAGGGACTCGCGTGGGCCGACCTCGGGGTGGCCGCGGCCGACAACCTCAAGCGGGTGCTGCGACCGGCGGGTGACGGCGGGACGGCGGTCGAGGAGGACTGGCGCGCCGACCCGGGACTCGGTCGCATGCGCGCGTTCCTCGAGACCAAGACCGTGTGGCACCCCAAGGGCACGTGAGCACCCCCGACGCCCGCGCCGCGTGGGAGCGGTGGCGCGAGTCCCGCGACAGCGCCGTCCGGTCGGCCGGCGGCCCGCTGGCGCTCACCGGCACGCACTGGTTCGACGACGTCCTGGAGCTCGACGGGCTGCCCGGCCGCTGGGAGGTCGCTGACGGCGGCGTGCGCCTCAGCGCTCAGGCCGCCGACGGCGTCGTCGTCGAAGACCGCCCGCTCGACGGCACGGTCGAGGTGCGCAGCGACCTCGAGGACGACGCCACGGACGTCCGCGTCGGCGACGTACGCCTGCTGCTGATCGACCGCGAGGGTGAGTTCGCCGTGCGCGTGTACGATCCGAACTCGCCTGCGCTGCAGGCGTTCGAGGGGATCGACCGGTTCCCCTTCGACGAGCGGTGGGTGCGTCCGGCCACGTTCACGCCGTACGACGCCGAGCGCGTCGTGCGCATCCCGCACGTCGACGGCGTCGAGCGAGGGCTCCCGCTCGGAGGCGAGATCGCCTTCGACCTCGACGGCGCAACGGTCCGGCTGGCGGTCGAGGTCGAGCCCGAGACGCTGGATATGAAGGCGGTGGTCTCCGACGCCTCCAGCGGTAACAGCACCTACCGGTTCCGGTTCCACTACCACGACGCCCCGGACGACGACGGCCGGGTCGTCGCCGACCTCAACCGGCTGCGCCTGCCACCGTGCGCTTTCAGTGACCCCTTCGTCTGCCCGTTCCCCCCTCCGGGCAACCGGCTCGACGTCG
>JBQCEF010000597.1:0-9414 GCA_051960495.1 Nocardioides sp.
AGCCGGCGCCGCGGAAGTTGGCCTCGAGCTCCTGGATGATCTTGCCGTTGCCGGTGACCGGGCCGTCGAGCTGCTGCAGGTTGCAGTTGATCACCCAGGTGAGGTTGTCGAGCTCCTCGCGCGCGGCGACGCGGATCGCGCCGAGCGACTCGGGCTCGGCCATCTCGCCGTCGCCCATGAAGGCCCAGACGTGCTGCTGCGTGGTGTCCTTGATGCCGCGGTTGTCGAGGTAGCGGTTGAACCGGGCCTGGTAGATCGAGTTGATGGCCGTGAGGCCCATCGACACGGTCGGGAACTCCCAGAAGTCGGGCATCAGGCGCGGGTGCGGGTAGGACGAGAGGCCCTTGCCGACGCCGTGCTGGACCTCCTGGCGGAACCGGCTCAGCTGGTCCTCGCCGAGCCGCCCCTCGAGGAACGCGCGGGCGTAGATGCCCGGGGACGCGTGGCCCTGGATGTAGATCTGGTCGCCGCCGCCAGGGTGGTCCTTGCCGCGGAAGAAGTGGTTGAAGCCGACCTCGTAGAGCGAGGCCGAGGACTGGTAGGTGGCGATGTGGCCGCCGACCTCGAGGCCCTTGCGGTTCGCGGCGGAGACCATCACCGCGGCGTTCCACCGCAGGAACGCGCGGATCCGGCGCTCGACGTCCTCGTCACCGGGGAACCACGGCTCACGCTCCGGCGGGATCGTGTTGATGTAGTCGGTGGAGCGCAGTGAGGGGACGCCGACCTGCTTCTCCCGGGCGCGCTCGAGCAGCCGGAGCATCACGTAGCGAGCACGCGACCGCCCCCGGTCGTCGATCATCGCGTCGAGCGACTCGAGCCACTCGACGGTCTCGTCCGGGTCGATGTCCGGGAGCTGGGTGGGCAGGCCCTCGTGGATCACCGAGGCCCGCGCGACCGGCTTCACGGCCTCCCCGGCCTGCTCGGTGGCGGTGGCTTCCTGCCCGGACTTCTGCTCAGGCCCTGACGTCATGACTCCCTCTGTTCTCGCGCTCGCGTTGTTCACGTCTCTTGCGTGCCCATGCGCCGGGTGGGCGCCGTGGGGACGAGGCACTGCGGATCACGCACTCCCTCGCCTCTCATCGTGTCACGCTCGTTCCAGCGGTGGTATCTACCGTCCAGTAGCCCGGGCCGCCGTCACACGGGTGCGAGCGGCAGGTGCGGCTCGGCCGGCAGTACGACGAGCAGCGGGTCGCCGGCACGGACCTCCCCGGAGCGTCGTACGACGCCCATCACGCCGGCGCGCCGCACCACCTCACCGGCCTCGTCTCGGCCGACGACCTCGGCGAGCAGGCCGGGGGAGTAGCGGTCGATCTGCACGCACGGGTTGCGCAGACCGGTGATCTCGACCTCCGCGTCGTCCCCGAGTCGCAGCACCGTCCCGGCCGGCAGGGCGAGCAGGTCGACCCCGGAGGTCGTGACATTCTCGCCCATCGCGCCGGGCGGCACGTCGTACCCGAGCCCGCTGAGCTCCTCGAGCAGCTCGGCCGCGAGCAGGTGCACCTGGCGCAGGTTGGGGTCCTGCGGCCGCCACCGCTTGCGGGACCGGTGCTGCACCGTCGTGCCGGCGTGGCTGTCGCCCTCGACGCCGAGCCCCTCGAGCAGCCGCACGGCGTCGCGGGGCTCCTTGGAGAAGCGGTGGGACGGGCTCGCCGAGACGGCGACGACGTGCGCGGGGTTCATGTTGGTTAGCCTGGCACCCGTGACCCGCCCTTGCGTCGCGGGGCCACTTCCGGTGGACTACGCGCAAGCAGAACGACACGAGCGTCCGGGGGGACCCCTCGGGCGGGAACGGACGGAGGACCTCGCTTGAGCGCGACCTCGGGTGGCCCGGAAGGCGCCGCCACCCAGACCATCGGTCATCGGCTCGGACTGAAACCCGGCATGGTCGTCCAGGAGCTCGGCTGGGACGAGGACGTCGATGACAGCCTCCGTGTCGAGATCGAGGACACCATCGACGCCGACCTGGTCGACGGCGACTACGGCAACGTGGTCGAGGCGGTGCTGCTGTGGTGGCGCGACGACGACGGGGACCTGGTCGACGCGCTCGTCGACTCCCTCACTGACCTCGTCGGCGGCGGGGTGATCTGGCTGCTGACCCCCAAGGTGGGCCGTCCCGGCGCGGTGGATCCCGCCGACATCGCCGAGGCCGCCCCGGTCGCAGGCCTGGCCACCACGACCACCGCAGGCGTGAGCAAGGACTGGACGGCGACCCGCCTGATGGCTCCCAAGACGCCTCACTGACGCGCCTTCCATCGGCCGAGACGCGGAACGTTTCGCGCCGCTCGTCGTTAGCGTTCCAACATCGTTCCCGGGTCCCGATGAGGAGCTCCACTTGCAGATCGCACGCAAGGTCGCCGCACGAGCCGAGCAGTACGCCACCGAGGTCATGGTGCTCGGAAGGGCCGGCATCATCCGGCCCTACCCGCCCCAGGTGCTGTTCAAGATGGGCAAGGCCCTGCTGCAGTGGGGGACCGGGCCGGCGGGCGGGTTCACTGCGCTCGCGCTGCGTTACCCCCACCGGGTGGGGCTGATCGACGAGCTCGGTGAGCTGACCTTCCTCGAGATGCACGAGCGCAGCAACGCGCTGGCCGACTCCATGCGCAGGCACGGGGTGCGCGAGGGCCACGGCGTGGCGATCATGTGCCGCAACCACCGCGGGTTCGTCGACGCCAGCATCGCCGCCGCGAAGCTCGGCGCGGACGTGATCTACCTCAACACCGCGTTCGCGGGGCCGCAGCTCGCCGACGTCCTCGAGCGCGAGGCGCCCGCCGTCGTCGTGCACGACGAGGAGTTCAGCGAGCTGCTCGCGGCGCGCGCCAACGACGAGGCCGAGCGGATCCTGGCCTGGACCGACAGCGACGACCCCGGGCACCCCACGCTGGAGGGGCTCATCGCCGAGGGGTCCACCGCCGACCACACCCCGCCGGAGAAGCCGAGCCGGGTCATCATCTTGACCTCCGGCACCACCGGGACGCCCAAGGGCGCTCCGCGCAGCGAGGCCGGCGTCGACGCCGCCGCCTCGCTGCTGTCGCGCCTCCCGCTCAAGCAGGGCTGGCGCACCCACGTCGCGGCGCCGCTGTTCCACACCTGGGGCTGGGCGCACTGGGCGCTGTCGATGCTGCTCGGCTCGACGGTGGTGCTGCGCCGCAAGTTCGACCCCGAGGAGTGCCTCAAGGCGGTCACCGAGGAGCGGTGCGACTCGCTCGTGGTCATCCCGGTCATGTTGCAGCGGATCCTCCAGCTGCCGCAGGAGACGCTGGACTCCTACGACCTCTCCCGCGTCAAGGTGGTGGCCGCCTCCGGGTCGGCCCTGCCCGGCGACCTGGGCACGCACTGGATGGACCAGTTCGGCGACACCCTCTACAACATCTACGGCTCCACCGAGGTGGCCTACGCGACGGTCGCGTCGCCCCGCGACCTGCGCGACGCCCCCGGCACGGCCGGCAAGCCGCCGTGGGCGACCGTGGTGAAGATCTTCGACGAGGACGGCAAGGAGGTCCCGCGGGGCGAGGCCGGCCGGATCTTCGTCGGCAACACGCTGCTGTTCGAGGGCTACACCGGCGGCGGCAACAAGGACATGATCGACGGGCTGATGTCCACCGGCGACGTCGGCCGCTTCGACGAGAACGGCCACCTGCTCGTCGAGGGGCGTGACGACGAGATGATCGTCTCCGGCGGCGAGAACGTCTTCCCCAAGGAGGTCGAGGACTGCCTGACCCGCCACGAGGCCGTGGTGGAGGCCGCCGCGGTCGGCGTCGACGACGACGAATTCGGCAAGCGGCTGCGGGCGTTCGTGGTGCTCAACGGCAGCTCCGTCGACGAGGACACCCTCAAGGCACATGTGAAGGACAACCTCGCGCGCTACAAGGTGCCCCGCGAGATCGTGTTCCTCGACGAGCTGCCGCGCAACGCGACGGGCAAGGTGCTCAAGAAGGACCTGCACCAGTACGACGAGCAGAAGTCCTAGATGGCGACGGCGGCCGTGCCGGTGGCCGGTGACGAGGCCCCCGACTTCGAGCTCCGGGACCAGCACGGCCGGTCGGTGCGGCTCTCGTCGTACCGCGGCGCGAAGGCCGTCGTGCTGATGTTCTACCCCTACGCGTTCAGCCGGGTCTGCACCGGCGAGCTCCAGGCCGTGCGGGACAGCGGGCCGGCGATGGTGTCGCCCGACGTCGAGGTGCTCGCGGTGTCCTGCGACCCGATGTTCGCGCTGCGCGAGCTCGCCGACCGCGACGGGCTGGAGTTCCCGCTGCTGTCGGACTTCTGGCCGCACGGGGCCGTCGCGTCGTCGTACGGCGTCTTCGACGAGGAGCGGGGCTGCGCGCGCCGCTCGACGTTCGTGCTCGACCGCGCCGGCGTGGTCCGGTGGTCGGTGCACAACGCCATGCCCGACGCCCGCGACCTGGCCGAGCAGCAGCGCGTGCTCGCCGACCTGACTGGACCACCCAGGTAAAGAAATCCCGGATTTGCCAGAAACCCCTGACACGCAGGGGGCCGGGTTGTTGAATAGTCATTGCTACGGCCGCTGGTGACCCGAGACGCCAGCGGCCGTACGCATGTCCGGACACTTTCGCGCCGACATGTCGCGTTTTTGTCGCCCGCCGCAGCGCTCGCGTAGGCTGGCGCGCGCTTCTCGGGCGTATAGCTCAGCGGTAGAGCACTGGTCTTACAAACCAGCGGTCGTAGGTTCGATCCCTACTGCGCCCACCGAGCCCGGCTCGATCTTCTCGCGCGGACGGCGTCACGATCCGGCGCCGGGGCCGTTTCACAGCCGTCATCGCGGGAAGAACCCCGGTGACGGCGTCGCACCCGCCTCGACATCGTCGCCCAGCCGAAGGACCGCAATGCTCCCGCTCAACGTGACCCACGCGCTGCTGGTGCTCACCTCCGCCCTGCTGACGCTCGCGCTCGCCTCGATGAGCCCGGTCAACGTCATGCTGGCCGTGGCCGCCCACTTCATCGCCGGCCAGCTGGTGGGCCAGGCGATGGTCGCGGAGCCGGTCCGCTCCTGACGCCCGGCCCTGCGTCGTTAGGCTGCGCCGCATGGCTGCCACGCTGCGCGACGTGATCGGACTCCTCGACGGCTGGTACGACCCGTCGTGGGCGGAGTCCTGGGACGCGGTCGGGCTGGTCTGCGGCGACCCGGACGCCGAGGTCCGCAAGATCCTGCTCGCGGTCGACCCCGCGCCACCGGTGGTCGAGGAGGCCGTCGCCTGGGGCGCGGACCTGGTGCTCACCCACCACCCGCTGCTCCTCACGGGGGTGCACTCGGTGGCGGCCACCACGCCGAAGGGCCGGGCCGTGCACGACCTGGTGCGGGCCGGGTCCGCGCTGTTCGCCGCGCATACCAACGCCGACGTGCCGGCCGACGGCGTCAACGAGGCGCTCGCGCGCGCGGTCGGCATCGTCGACCCCCGGCCGGTCCTCGCGGACCGGCAGGGCACCGACAAGATCGTCACGTTCGTCCCGGTCGCCGACGCCGAGCGGGTGCGCGACGCGATGACGGCCGCGGGCGCGGGCCGGATCGGCGACTACGACAGCGCGAGCTTCAGCACGACGGGCGAGGGGCGGTTCCGTCCGGGCGAGGGGGCGAACCCGGCCATCGGGCGCGTCGGGGACCTCGAGGTCGTCGAGGAGGTGCGCGTCGAGGCGGTGCTCGCCCGGTCGCTGCGCCAGGACGTCGTACGCGCGCTGGTCGAGGCACATCCCTACGAGGAGCCGGCGTACGACGTCACCGAGCTGGCCAACGACGTGACGCCCGCCGACCGGGGCCACGGCCGGATCGGGCGGTTGGCCGCACCGACGACGCTGCGGGAGTTCGCCGCGCAGGTCGACGCGGCCCTGCCGGGCACGGCGCACGGCGTCCGCGTCTCGGGGGACCCGGACGCCCCGGTGGAGACCGTCGTCGTCGGCAGCGGGTCCGGCGACTTCATGCTCGACACCGTGCTCGGCCTCGACGCGGACGTCTACGTCACCTCCGACCTGCGCCACCACCGCGCGGGCGAGTTCCGCGAGCACGGCCGCGCCGCGCTGGTCGACGTCGCGCACTGGGCGGCGGAGTGGACCTGGCTGCCGGTCGTCGAGGCCAAACTGGTGCAGGCGCTCGCGAGCCGGGGCGATACGGTGGAGACCCGGGTGAGCACGATCGTCACCGACCCGTGGACCTTCCGGGTCTGACCCGCACCACCCGCTGGACCGCCCGCACTGCCAAGGAGCCCGCGCTGAAAGCCGACCCGTTCGCCCAGCTGAAGCTGCTCGACGTCCAGGAGCTCGACGCCCGCCTCGACCAGCTGCGCCACCAGCTCAGCTCGCTGCCCGAGGCCCAGCAGCTCACCGAGCTTCTGGCCGAGCGCGCCGAGGTGGACGCGCAGACCCGCGACGCCCGGATCCGGGTCGACGACCTCACCCGCGACCAGCGCCGCAGCGACGCCGACGTCGAGCAGGTCAAGACCCGCCGCACGCGCGACCAGGACCGGATGGACCGCGGGCTGGTCACCAACCCCAAGGACCTCGAGCGGATGCAGCACGAGCTGGTCTCGCTCGAGCGCCGGATCGGCGAGCTCGAGGACATCGAGCTCGAGATCATGGAGCAGCTCGAGGAGGCGCAGGGCGAGCTCGACCGGCTGACCGGCCGCCTCGCCGAGATCGACGAGCGCGCCACCGCGCTCGCCGCCGCTCGCGACGAGAAGGCCGGCGGCCTGCAGGCGGAGGCCGAGACCGTCGCGCGGGACCGCAAGGTCGCCGCGGAGGGGATGCCCGAGCCGCTGATGACGCTCTACGAGAAGCTGCGCGCGCAGAAGGGCGGGGTCGGCGCCGCCGCGCTCCGGGCCCGGCGCTGCGGCGGCTGCAGCCTGGAGCTGACCGCGGCCGACCTCGGCGTGATCGCCAAGGCACCCTCCGACGAGGTGATCCGCTGCGAGGAGTGCAACCGGATCCTGGTCCGCACCTCGGAGTCCGGCATCTGATGGCAGCAGCACCCGACGGCGGCCACGAGTCCGTCGTCATCGAGGCCGACGGCGGGTCGCGGGGCAACCCCGGCGAGGCGGCCTACGGCGCGGTGCTGATGGACGCCGTCTCCGGGGAGGTGATCGCCGAGCGCGCCGAGTGCATCGGGGTGGCGACCAACAACGTCGCGGAGTATCGAGGGCTGATCGCGGGGCTGGAGCTCTACCAGGAGCACGCCGCCGGTGCGGCCCTCGAGGTCCGGATGGACTCCAAGCTCGTGATCGAGCAGATGTCGGGCAACTGGAAGATCAAGCACCCGGACATGAAGCCGCTGGCGGCGGCGGCCGACCGGCTGGCGCCGCCGGGCACGACGTACACCTGGATCCCGCGCGAGCAGAACGCCCACGCGGACCGGATCCTCAACGAGGCCTTGGACACCGGCGCGGGGCTCTCCGTGCGGCCGGCTGCGGCGTCGGGGTCGGCAGCGGGGGAGTCGGCGGCGCCGCGGAAGCGCGTCGGGTGGTCGGGGGACCTCGGTACGCCGACCACGCTGATCCTGGTCCGGCACGGCGAGACGCCCCACACCAAGGCCAAGAAGTTCAGCGGCCTCGGCGGTGACGACCCGGGGCTGAACGCCGACGGGCGCGCACAGGTCCGGGCGACCGCGGACTGGATCGCGGCGCTGGCCGACGAGATCGACGCCGTCGTGACCTCGCCGCTGCGCCGGACCCGCGAGACGGCCGAGATCATCGCCGACGTGCTCGGCAAGGAGGTGCAGGTCGAGGAGGGTCTGGCCGAGGCGGCCTTCGGCACCTGGGACGGGCTGACGTTCGCCGAGGTGCAGGACAGCCACCCCGACGACCTCGAGGCGTGGCTCGGCAGCACCGACGTGGCCCCGACCGGAGGCGGCGAGTCGTTCGTCGACGTGGACGCGCGGGTGCGTCGTACCCGGGACCGCCTGCTCGCCGCCCACCCCGGCAAGGTCGTGCTCGCGGTCAGCCACGTCACCCCGATCAAGGTGCTGGTGAAGCTCGCGCTCGACGCGCCGCTCGAGGCGCTGTTCCGGATGGAGCTCGCGCCGGCCTCGGTCACGGTGATCTCGTGGTTCCCCGACGGGCAGGCGTCGATGCGGATGTTCAACGGCCGGCCGATGGAGTCGGCCTTCCTCGGAAGGTGAGCAGTGGCTGAAGCGAAGTCCTCCCGGACCGCGGTCGTCGCGGCGGTCGTGGGCGTGCTGGTGGTCGTCGTGGGGCTCGTGCTCGCGTCGACGCTGTCCGGCGGCGACGAGCCCGCATCCTCGGACTCGGCCGAGGTCGCGGCCCCGGGTTCGGCCGACGCGTCGGAGGACGCCACGCCGGCGGGCGGGACCTGCGATCAACCGCCGCCGCTGCCGGAGTCGCCGAAGCAGTACGACGCGCCTCCCGACCCGGCCACCGCGCAGGACGCACGCTGGACCGCGCACGTCATGACGACCTGCGGCGAGATCACGCTCGAGCTGTACGGCGACAAGGCGCCGCAGACCGTCGCGTCGTTCCTGTTCCTGGCGAGGGACGGCTACTGGGACGACAGCCCGTGCCACCGGCTGGTGACGTCCGGCATCTTCGTGCTGCAGTGCGGCGACCCGACCGGCACGGGCAGCGGCGGGCCCGGCTACGGCTACGGCGTCGAGAACGCCCCGAAGGACTACGTCTACCCCCGGGGCACGCTCGCGATGGCGCGCACCACGGACCCGAACAGCAACGGCGGCCAGTTCTTCATCGTCTACGAGAAGACCAGGCTGCCGGACGCGAACGGCTACTCGATCTTCGGGCGGGTGACCGGCGGGATGGGCATCGTCGACCGGGTCGCCGCGGCCGGCAACGCCGCCGACGGGGTCGCTCCCGCGCAGCCGATCAGCATCCTCGACGTGACGGTCGAGAAGGCGGGCTGACCGAGCGCCGCTCGGGCGGCTCGCTACAACTCGGCGACGACGACGTCGAACCGGGTGCCGGCTCGCCCCGCGGGCCCAGCCTCCACGGTCCAGCCGAGGTCGCGCAACTGCTCGGCGAACCGCGCCGGCGAGGCGGCGGCGGACCCGTCCTCGAGCAGCGCCCGGACGATCCGGCCCTTGGTGGCCTTGTTGAAGTGGGAGACGACCTTGCGGGTCCCGTCGACCTCGTGCAGCACCCGCAGCGTGACGACCCGGCGCGCGGTCTCCGGGTCCGGTCGCCAGAACGGCGTGTACGTCGACGACCGCAGGTCCACGACCAGCCCCCGGCCGGCCGCCTCGTCGACGGCCGGGTCGAGCCGCCGGCTCCAGTACGTCGCGACCGGGCCGATCCCGGGCAGCGTCACGCCCCCCGCGAGCCGGTAGGCCGGGATCCGGTCCGCCGGGCGCACCAGCCCGAACAGGCCGGAGGCGATCGCGACCCACTGGGTGGCGCGGCGCTTCGCGGCGCCGTCCAGCGTCGGCAGGTCGAGCGCCTCGTA
>JBQCEF010000598.1:0-4289 GCA_051960495.1 Nocardioides sp.
CCCTCAGATCGGCAGCACTGCCGTCGACCTGAGCCGTTTGGCGGACCCGAACCGCATGGGCGGGTCGGGGCGCGTTCGGTGCCTGCGGCAGGTCCCTGGAGTGGATCGGCTGCCGTACGCACCGAGCTGCGGCTACCGCTTGATGTTGACGAGCTCCTCGAGCACCTGGTCGGAGGTGGTGATCACACGCGAGGTGGCCTGGAAGCCGCGCTGGGCGATGATCAGGTTGGTGAACTCCTGCGCCAGGTCGACGTTCGACATCTCCAGCGAGCCGGACATGACCGAGCCGAGCCTGGCGTCGCCCGGACCACCCTGCTGCGGGTCTCCGGAGTTGTTGCTCTTCCGGAACGCGGTGTCCCCGGTCTTCTCCAGACCTGCGGGGTTGGAGAAGTTCGTGAGCGCGAGCTTGAACAGCGTCACCTTCTTGCCACTGTCGAACACGCCCGTGATCACGCCGTCACCGCCGATGCTGTAGGACTTCAGCGTCCCGTTGATGGGGTCCTTAGTTCCCGTCATCGCATCGATGGTGATGTTCTCGTACGGTGTAGCCGGCGTGGCGGTCGACGTGCCGTCGAGCTTGTAGCCCTGCACGATGTCGCCGTCCGGGGTGACCAGGTTGCCCGACGCATCGAAGTTGAAGGCGCCTGCGCGTGTGTAGAGCTCCTCAGTCCCGCGCTTGACGGTGAAGAAGCCGTCCCCGGAGATCATCAGGTTGGTTGCCTGTCCGGTCACCTGAGCGGAACCCTGGTTGAAGTTGGTGGTAATCCCGCCGACCTGGACGCCGAGCCCCACCTGCATCGGATTGGTACCTCCCCGCGTCGGCGTCGTGTCGTTGGGCGCGCCGGCGCCGGTGAGCATCTGGCTCAGGGTGTCCTGGAAGACGATGTTGCTGGACTTGAAGCCGACCGTATTCGCGTTGGCGATGTTGTTGCCGGTGACGTCGAGCATGGTCTGGTTTGCGCGGAGTCCGCTGATGGCGGAGAAGAGTGAGCGAAGCATGGTGGTTCCTTTCGGCGGAGCGGTGGATGGTGGTCCGCCGTCAGGCGGTGGGGTCCTGCAGGGCGACGGAGACGACGCTGTTGAGCAGCACCTGGTTGGCGCCGACGTTGAGCACCGGCCCGGTCGGGGTGAAGCTGACCGAGTCGACCTTGCCGGACAGCTCGGTGACGCCGTCCTCGTCGAGGTAGGTCACGGACTTGCCCGCCAGGGTGCTGGCACCGAACGACATCTGCGCGGCGAGCGCCTGGCTGGTCTGGTCGGCGACGGTGCCGAGCTTTTCCAGCGAGGTGAACTGCGCGGTCTGGGCGAGGAACTCCGCGGAGTCCTGCGGGTTCATCGGGTCCTGGTTGCGCAGTTGGGCGACCATCAGCTTGAGGAAGGTGTCCTGGCCGAGCTGGTCCATCGGCAGCGAGGCGCTGGCCGTCGGGTCGGGCGGCGGGGTAGGCCCGCTGCCCAGGGGCATGATCGTCATCTCGGTCCTTCCTAGACGGTCACGTCGAGGGCGGAGCCGCCCAGGACGCTGGTCGTTCGGGTCGTTCGGGTGCTCGCGTCGCGCGGGGCGACAAGCGGCTCGGGTCGGCTTGCGCCGCCGCGGGTGCCCGGCTGGTCTCGCCCGGTGTCGCCGCGTCCGGTGCCGTCACCGGCGTACGACGCTGCTCCGGATCCGGTGTCCGGACCGGCACCGCCGGTCGTCGTCGCAGGCGATGCCGCCGGCGCGGAGGGCAGGTCGCGGAGCACGAGCTGGCCGGGGCTGCGCCCGATCGACTCGAGCAGCGAGCGCAGATGGGCCGACCCGTCGCGCAGCAGGTCGCGGGCCTGCGAGCCGGCCGCGATGTCGACGTCGACGTGGTCACCGCGCACGGTGACGGTGAGGTGGATCTCGCCGAGGTCGGCAGGGTGGAGCTTGAGCATCATCCGGTGCTCGCCGTCACCGCGGCTGACCACCCGGGCGACGGCCGGCGACACCTGGGCGACCACGGGCGTCGCGGGAGCTGCCGTCGTCGGGGCGGCGCCCTGGGCACCGTCCGGCTTCGTCGTGGTCGGTGCCGCCGTGACGCCGGCGGGGGTGGTGAGCTGGCCGAGGCCGTCGGATGCTTTGCCCTCGTCCTCTGCGTCGAACCGACCGGCCTGCGCCGCTGTCGAACCCGCAGTAGCCGTCGCCTGGACGAGGCTGATGGTCTCGACTGCGGTGCCGGCGTCATCGCTGCCCGTGCCGGTCGAGTCGCCAGCGCCGTGCGAGGCGAGCACCTGACCGCCGGCGGCAGCGCCCGTGGCGGCGTTGGTCCGGGACTGGTCGGTCGGCTCGCCGGCACGGTTGCCAGTTTCTGCGGAGGGGCTGCCTGCGAGGCTGTCGTCCGCGCCAGCCACCTTGCCTGCCGCGGTTCCCTTGCCCTCCGGCTGTGCGCCTGCTCCGTCTGCCGAGGCGTCGGCGGCCTCCGGGTTCCCGTCCGCCGCGAGTAGGCCCTGTGCCGCCTGACCGCCGAGCGCATCGGTGGCCCTGGCGCTGGTGCCCATCGCAGCATCCGTCGCCGCGCCGACCGCCGCCGCCCCGCTCGGTGTGACATCGGCGGTGGCGGTCGCAGCCGGGTTGGCCGTCTGACCTGCGGCACCCGCCGCAGAGGCGCTCGCGTCCGACTTCCCGGCGTCGCGCGCCTCGCGGTCGTCGCGGGTCGCGCCGGCCGCCTTCGAGCCACCCGGCTTCTTCGAGGCGGCCAGGTGGCCGTCGAGGACGGCGGCGAAGTCGTGACCACCGACGTTAGACGCGTCGCCGCGGGCCCGGTCACGGGTCCGGGACGTCGGGGTGCTGCTGGCTACCGGCAGCACCGGCGGGCTGAGCGTGCTCATGCGTTCTCCATCTGACGCTGGAAGCCGAGGACGGCGGGGACGTAGGCCTGGGTCTCGCGGTAGGGCGGGACGCCGTCGTAGCGGTGCACCGCGCCGGGCCCGGCGTTGTAGGCGGCGAGCGCGAGGTCGGTTCGGCCGAACTCGCCGATCAGGTCGCGCAGCAGGCGGGCCGCACCGTCCACGGCCTGGGCCGGCACGTCCGGGTTCACGCCCAGCCCGCGGGCGGTTGCGGGCATCAGCTGCATGAGTCCGCGCGCGCCGGCCGGGCTGACCGCGCCCGCGTTGAAGGCCGACTCCTGCCGGGCGACGGCGGCGAGGAGCGTCGCGGGTACGTCGTACCGCTGCGCCGCCTGCGTGAAAAGCTCGGCGTACGGCGTGCCTGCGGGCAGGCTGCCCGGGGCCGTCGACGCGGCGACCCGTGCCGTGGAGGCGTCGGGGAGGATCCGGCGGATCGCGATCGGCTTCTCGTAGATGTCGCTCACGCGCACCTCGAGGCCGGGGCGCGGCGCCTCGATCATCTTGTTGTCGCCCATGTAGATCGCGATGTGGTGCACCGGGCTGCCGAAGGCGAGCAGGTCGCCGGGCTTCGCCTGGGCCAGGCTCGCGACGGGTGTGCCCTCGCGCGCCTGCTGGTAGGACACCCGCGGCAGGTCAACGCCGAACTTGTCGTAGACGAGCTGGACGAGCCCGGAGCAGTCCAGGCCTGTCTTGGGGTTGGTGCCCCCCCACACGTAGGGCACGCCGAGGTATTTACGGGCCTCGGCGACGATCGACTCGCCGGTCGTCCCCGGGGTGGGGTTGAACGGCGTCGAGGAGGGGGACGTCGAGGTGTCGACCGGGGTGAGCGACGCAGCCGGGGCCAGCTGACCGACCCAGCGGGTGTCGCCGGCGCCCGCTCGTCCCAGTGGCGACGGCGAGATCCCGGAGGTCGTCGCCTCCGCCGGCGCGGTCGCCCCCGAGAGCGCGTCGGCGAAGGCGGTCGGGTTCGCGACGGTCGCGGGACGGACACCGCCGACGCCGCTGAGCAGCGCGAACTGGCCCTGCAGCTGCTGGATCCGGGCGGCCACGTCGGAGACGCTCATCGGGCCTCCTCCTCGGCACGGCGGCGCAGCCAGCCGGTGGCGGCCAGGTCGTCGAGCTCGACGGCCTCGCGGCGGGCGCGCTCGACGGCACGCTCGGCGGCGCGGCGCTCGAGCAGCAGGTCGACGACGCGCACCTCGGTGCGGTCGTGCTGCCAGCGGCGGCCGGCCTCGTCGGCGACCCGGGCGCTCGCAGCAGCGGACTCCTCCGCGCGGGTCCCGGCCTCGGCCAGACCGGTCAGCCGCTGGGCGTGCGCGAGGAACTCCTGGACCGATCCGGCCGAGAAGGCGGGCGCGGTCGCCAGGCGGTCCAGCAACCGTGCGGCCTGCTCCTGCTTGCTCCGCGCCTGGGCCTGTGCCTGCTGC
>JBQCEF010000599.1:0-11380 GCA_051960495.1 Nocardioides sp.
CCGGCGTAGGGGTCGAGCAGCGCGAACCGGCCGTTGCAGTCGGTCGACAGCGCGACGCCGAGGTTGGTCTCCTCGTCGACGCGCACCATCCCGGAGTCCTCCGGCTGCGCGAGCACGGTGTTGCCGCGCACGTAGCGGTCGTACTGGTCGGTGATCCACGACTTGTCGCACAGGTTCGGGCTGGCCACCATCCGCAGCAGCGTCGCGCGCAGCTCCTCGTCGGTCCCCGGGCGCGGCAGCTTCTCGGCGGCGTCGGCCTGGAGCGCGTCCTGGCCGGCGGGCCGCTCGTAGGGACGGTGGTACGTCGGCCCCTCGTGCGCGACGGTCCGCGGAGGCACCGCCACCACGGTCTCACCGTGCCACTCGATCGTCAGCTCGCCGGAGTCGTTGACCTCGCCGACGACGTGGGCGTCGACCTCCCACTTGGCGCAGATCTCCAGGAACCGCTCGACGTTGTGCGGCTCGACGACCGCCATCATCCGCTCCTGGGACTCCGACATCAGGATCTCCTCGGGCGCGAGCGTCGAGTCACGCAGCGGCACCCGGTCGAGCCACACGTGCATCCCGCCGTCGCCGGCCGAGGCGAGCTCGGAGGTGGCGCACGACAGCCCGGCACCGCCGAGATCCTGGATGCCGACCACGAGGTCCTCGGCGAAGATCTCGAGCGTGCACTCGATGAGCAGCTTCTCCATGAACGGGTCGCCGACCTGCACGCTCGGCCGCTTCGCCGGGCCGGTGGAGTCGAAGGTCTCCGAGGCCAGCACGGACACCCCGCCGATCCCGTCGCCGCCGGTGCGCGCGCCGTACAGGATCACCTGGTTGCCGGCGCCGGACGCCTTGGCGAGGTGCAGCTGCTCGTGGCGCATCACGCCGACGCACAGCGCGTTGACGAGCGGGTTGCCGGCGTAGGTCTCGTCGAACACCGCCTCGCCGCCGATGTTGGGAAGGCCGAGGCAGTTGCCGTAGCCGCCGACGCCGGCGACGATCCCGGGCAGCACCCGGTGCGTGTCGGGGTTGTCGAGCGGGCCGAAGCGCAGCGGGTCCATCACCGCGACCGGCCGGGCGCCCATGGCGAGGATGTCGCGGACGATGCCGCCGATGCCGGTGGCCGCCCCCTGGTAGGGCTCGACGTACGACGGGTGGTTGTGCGACTCGACCTTGAAGGTGACGGCGTACCCGTCGCCGATGTCGACCACGCCGGCGTTCTCGCCCATCCCGACCATCAGGTGCTCGCGCATCTGCGGCGTGACCTTCTCGCCGAACTGCTTGAGGTGCACCTTGGAGGACTTGTAGGAGCAGTGCTCGCTCCACATCACCGAGTACATCGCGAGCTCGCTGCTCGTCGGACGGCGGCCGAGGATCTCGCGGATGTTGGCGTACTCGTCGGGCTTGAGGCCCAGGTCGGCCCACGGCTGCTGCCGGTCGGGGCTGGCGGTCGCAGCCGCGACCGTGTCCAGCTTGAGGTCGAGGGCGGGGCGCTGGTCGGTCACCGAGTCGGACTCCGTCTCAGAAGGTGCTCGAGGGCGACGCGGAGGTCGCGCAGGACGGGCTCAATCTACTAGGCGCCGCCGGTTGCCAATCCCCGCGTCCAGGTGTGAGCGTGGGTGTACGACGACCCCGGGCGACCGGGCCGGCACGGAAGGGCCTCGCGATGGCTGACCTGGACCGCCGCACCCTGCTCCGGGCCGGTGCGGCCGCCGCCGGCGGGCTGGCCCTCGGCGCGGCCCCGGCCGAGGCGGCGGTCCGTCCTGCGAAGGCGGGCGTGCTCGCGCGCGACCTGGTGGTGCCCTGGGGCGTCGCGTTCCTGCCGAGCGGCAACGCGCTGGTGGGCGAGCGGATCGGCGGCGAGGTCCACCACGTCTCGCGCCACGGCGGCCGGCACCGCGTCGGCCGGGTCCCCGGCGTCCGGGACAACGCCGGTGAGGGCGGCCTGCTCGGACTCGCGGTGCACCCGAGGTTCCGCACGAACCGGTGGGTCTACGCCTACCTGTCCGCCGCGTCGGACAACCGGATCGTGCGGATGCGCTATGTCGACGGCCGGCTCGGCAGGGCGCACGTCGTGCTGGCCGGCATCCCGACCGCGTCGAACCACAACGGCGGCCGGCTGGCCTTCGGCCCGGACGGACTGCTCTACGCGAGCACCGGGGACGCGAACGACTCCTCGCGCGCCCAGGACCGTGGCTCGCTGGGCGGGAAGGTCCTGCGCCTCACCCCGTCGGGGAAGGTGCCGGGCGGCAACCCGTTCGGCAACCACACCTGGTCCTACGGGCACCGCAACGTCGAGGGGCTCGCGTTCGACGGCCGGGGCCGGCTCTGGGCCACCGAGTTCGGCCAGAACGTCCGTGACGAGCTCAACCTGGTCCGCAAGGGCGCCAACTACGGCTGGCCGGTCGTCGAGGGCGGCGACGGCCCGGGCGGGCAGTTCCACGACCCGTTCGTGACCTGGGCGCCGACGGACGTGTGCTCGCCGAGCGGCGTCGCGGTCGCCCGCGGCCGGGCCTGGGTCGGCGCGCTGCGCGGGCAGTGCGTCTACTCGGTGCGGCTCAACGGCCCGCACCGCAGGAGCATCCGGCGCTGGTTCACCGGCGACTTCGGCCGGGTCCGGACCGTGCAGAAGGCCCCCGACGGGTCGCTGTGGATCACCACCAGCAACCGGGACGGCCGCGGCGCGCCCGCCGGCCGCGACGACCGCGTGATCAGGATCCGGCTCTGAGCGTCCTGGCCCGCGAGCGGCTGGTCCCGCCCGGCCGGATCGTCGGGCTGGACGTCGCCCGCTGCCTCGCGCTGATCGGGATGATCGCGACGCACACGCTGGCGCCGACCACGCCGGCGGGCGAGGTGACGGTGGTCCAGCAGGTCGCGGGCGGGCGCTCGGCCGCGCTGTTCGCCGTACTCGCCGGGGCCAGCATGGCGCTGATGTCCGGGCGGACCGAGCCCGTCGTCGGCGCCCCCGCGGTCCGGGTCGCGGCGCGGCTGACCGTGCGCGCGCTGTTCGTGGTGACGCTCGGGCTGCTGCTGGGCGGCCTGGAGACCCACATCGCGGTCATCCTCACCTACTACGGCGCGCTGTTCCTGCTGGGCATCCCGTTCCTGCAGCTGCGCGCGACCCCGCTCCTCGTGCTGGCCACGATCGGCCTGCTGGTCGGTCCCGTGGTGTCGCAGGCGGTCCGGCCGCACCTGCCGGCACCGAGCTACGACAGCCCGCACTTCGCGATGCTGGCCAGGCCGCTGCACCTGCTCGGCGAGCTGCTGTTCACCGGCTACTACCCGGCGGCCACCTGGCTGCCCTACCTGGTCGCCGGGATCGCCGTCGGCCGGATGGCGCTCACCGAGCGGCGCACCGCGGTCCTGCTCGCCGTGGCCGGCGCCGGGGCCGCTCTCGTCGCCAAGTCGGTCTCGGCGCTGCTGCTCGCGCGGCCCGAGGTGTACGACGCACTGCTGCGGACCTCGCCGTCGCCGCACCAGCCGGAGGTGCTCGACCGGGCGCTGGAGCACGGGCTCTATGGCACCACCCCGACCGGCAGCTGGTGGTGGCTCGCGGTCTCGGCCCCGCACTCGGGCACGCCGCTGGACCTGCTGCACACCATCGGCACGAGCCTGGCGGTCATCGGGGGGTGCCTGCTGGTCGTCCCGCTGGCCCCGCGGCTGCTCGCGGTGGTGTTCGGTGCCGGCGCGATGACGCTGACGCTCTACTCCTTGCACGTCACGCTGCGGATCCCGCCGCTGTGGTCCGGCGAGGGGTTCGGCGTGTTCGCGCGGCACGTCGCGCTGGTGCTGGTGATCGGCGCCGCCTTCCGGTTGATGGGCCGCAGCGGTCCGCTGGAGTGGCTGGTCGCCCGCATCGCCGCCGCCGCGACGGGTCCGGCGCGTCAGTCCGAGAGGGGGTCCGAGAGGGGTCCCGTGCCCAGGTGAGCGCGGGCCACGGACTTCGGGACGACCATCGTCCAGGCGTCGGTGACCAGCTCGGTCATCTCCGCGACGTCGAGCGCTGCGAGCCGGGCGACGACCCAGTGGTAGCGCATGTCGGCCTGCGACGGCAGCTCGAACTTGTCCGGCTCGCTCTCGACGAGGGCGGCGCGCTCGTCGCGGGGGAACGCGAACCCCATCAGGGTCTCGTCGCGCGAGAACGCCACGTAGACCAGGCTGCCCACCCGGAACTTCACCCGGTCGCGGATCAGGTGCTCGGTCGTGCGCGGCAGCGACAGGGCGAGGCGTCGTACGTCGTCCACCGTCGGCGTGCGGGCGGGCACGTCGCCTCGGGACGGACGTCCGGGCACGCGAGCCCTATCCGACCGCCGCGGCGAGCACCGAGGTGAAGAAGCCGAGCCCGTCCGTGCCGGGCCCGGTGAGGTCCTCGACGGCATGCTCGGGGTGCGGCATCAGGCCGACCACGTTGCCGGCAGCGTTGGTGATCCCGGCGATGTCGCGCATCGACCCGTTGGGGTTGACGTCCAGGTAGCGAGCGACGACCCGGCCCTCGCCCTCCAGCTCGTCGAGCGTGTGCTGGTCGGCCACGTAGGATCCCTCGCCGTTCTTGAGCACGACGGTGATCTCGGCGGCCTCGTCGTACGCCGTGGTCCAGGCGGTCCGGTTGTTCTCGATCCGCAGCCGCTGGTCGCGGCAGACGAACTTCTGGTGGTCGTTGCGGATCAGTGCCCCGGGGAGCAGGTGCGACTCGCAGAGGATCTGGAAGCCGTTGCAGATGCCGAGCACCGGCATGCCGCGGCCGGCCGCCTCGATCACCTCGGTCATGACCGGGGAGAACCGGGAGATCGCGCCGCAGCGCAGGTAGTCGCCGTAGGAGAAGCCGCCCGGGAGGACGACCGCGTCGACGCCGCGCAGGTCGTGCTCGCCGTGCCAGAGCGGGACGGCCTCCGCGCCCCCGAAGCCGACGGCGCGAGCGGCGTCGACGTCGTCGAGGGAGCCGGGGAACGTGACGACGCCGATCCTCACGCCGTACCGCCCTCGGCCCAGGCGGTGTCCTCGCCGTCGGCGCCGTCGGTGTCGTTGGTGTCGTCGAGCTCGACGTAGACCACGAAATCCTCGATCACCGGGTTGGACAGCAGCTTATCGGCGATGTCGTGCACCACCGACCACCGCTCGGAGGTCATCTCCCCCTCGACGGTGAGCTCGAAGCGCTTGCCCTGGCGGACGTCGGTGATCCCGCTGAAGCCCAGCCGGGGCAGCGCGCCGTGCACGGCCTTGCCCTGGGGGTCGAGGATCTCGGGCTTGGGCATCACGTCGACGACGACACGGGCCACGGGAGCTCCTTGGCGCTGCTTGAGTCGGGGCGGGGAGACGGCCCGAGTCTAGTGGGCGCGGTCCCGGCGCACGTTCGGCATCCGATCCGCGACGAAAGGCTGCCGATCGTGCGCTGGGAGCGCGTGGGCTCAGGCGCCCTGCGTGACCGGGTAGATCTCGTCTGCCTCGAGGCCGTGCGCCTCCCGGTGCACGCGCACCGCGGTCTCGGCGTCCGGCGCCTCGACCAGGCAGAAGATCTTGCCGTGCTCCTCGTCGACCCAGTAGTGCTGGTAGTCGACGCCGTACCGGCCTTGCGTCTCGACGTCCTTCTGGTGCGCGCCGGCGACGTCCGCCGCGCTGACCCCACCGTCCATGTTGTGCACGTCCATGAACATCGGCATGCCGACCACTCCCCTCGTCCCCCGGAGGCTGCCGGTCCGTCCGGCAGCGCGCGCGGACGATTCACGGTCCCGCGGTGCCGGAAATCCGGTCAATAGCCCGGACATGTCAGGCGGAGTTACGGCTGACGGCCAGGGGCCCCTGCACGGTGCCGGTTCCGCACGCCAAGCACCGGATCCGCGAGCGGGAGGTGCTCATCGTGCGGGACTGGAAGGCTGACGGCGTACGACGCGATCCGCGCCGGACCCCGCCGCCTCAGGTCAGCTCGCGCTTGAGGATCTTGCCGGTGGCGGTCATCGGGAGGCTGTCGGCGACCTGGACAATGCGGGGGTACTTGTAGGCCGCCATCTGCTCCTTGCTCCACGCGACGAGCTCCTCGCCGGTGACGGTGGCGCCCTCGTTGAGGATCACGAACGCCTTGATCTCCTCGCCGTGGCTCTCGTCCGGGACGCCGACCACGGCGGCCAGCGAGACGTCGGGGTGGGTCATCAGGACCTCCTCGACCTCGCGCGGGTAGACGTTGAAGCCGCCGCGGATGATCATGTCCTTCGCCCGGTCGACGATGTAGTAGAAGCCGTCCTCGTCGCGGCGCGCGAGGTCGCCGGAGCGGAACCAGCCGTCGCGCATGACCTCAGCCGTGGCCTCGGGCCGGTTGTAGTAGCCCTTCATGATGTTGTGGCCGCGGATCGCGATCTCGCCCACCTCGTCCGCGCCCTCGACGGTCTTCCAGTCGCCGTCGATCAGCTTCAGCTGCACGCCCCAGATCGGGACGCCGATCGAGCCGGGCCGGGGGTCGCGCTCGGGGTCGCTGAACGTCGCCACCGGCGAGGTCTCCGAGAGCCCGTAGCCCTCGAGTATCTGTACGCCGAACCGCTCCTTGACCTGCTTGATGATCTCGACGGGCAGGGACGCGCCGCCGGACACGGCGATCCGCAGGTTGCCGGCGATCTTCTTCACGTCGACCTCGTCGGTCAGCGCACCGAGCAGGCCCCACCACATCGTCGGCACGCCGGCGAAGAAGGTGATCTCCTCCTTGTCGAGCAGCGCGACGGCCTGGGCGGCGTCGAACCGGGGCAACAAAACGAGCGTCGCGCCGACCGAGAAGCCGGCGTTCATCTGCACCGTCGAGCCGAAGGAGTGGAACAGCGGCAGCGTGAGCAGGTGCCGCTCGTGGAACGTCGGGTCGGCCGCGAACAACCGGTTGCTCGTCACGGCGTTCATCACCAGGTTGGAGTGCGACAGCTCGGCGCCCTTGGGCTGCCCCGTCGTACCGCTGGTGTAGAGGATCACCGCGGTGTCGGTCTCGGCGGTCACCACCGACTCGAACACCGGCGACTGGTCCTTGAGCGCCATGCCCAGCGTCTCGGCGCCCTCGACCGATGCGGGCGCCGACGGGTCGGCCATGACGAGGAAGAAGTGCTCGCACCCCTCGGCGTCGTCGAACCCCTTCTTCCCCTCCGTGCCCATCGGCAGGTCGGGCGTGCCCTGGAAGCAGAAGTAGGCCTTCGCGTCGGAGTCGCCGAGGTGGTAGGCGATCTCGCGGCCCTTGAGCAGCACGTTGAGCGGGACGACCACGGCGCCGGCCTTGAGGATCCCGTAGTAGATGACCGGGAAGAACGGCAGGTTCGGGCAGGACAGCGCGACCTTGTCGCCGGGCTCGATGCCGCGCGAGACGAGCAGGTTCGCGACCTGGTTGGCCATCGCGTCGACCTGGGCGTAGCTGAGCCGGGTGTCCCCCAGCACCAGGGCGTCCCGGTCGGGGTGCTGACGGGCACTGTCCTCGAGCAGCATGGACAAGTTGAGCACGATGGTCTCCTCAGGGCTGGGCCGGCGTGATGCGCCCAACCTAGCCGGGAGTGCCCAGGGGCAGAAGGGTCAGAAGGTCCTGCCGGTCAGCAGCTCGTAGGCCTCGATGTAGCGCGACCGGGTGCGCTCGACGACCTCGGGCGGGAGCGGCGGCGGGGCGTCGCCGGAGGTCCGGTCCCAGCCGCTGGCCGGGGAGGTCAGCCAGTCGCGGACGATCTGCTTGTCGTACGACGGCTGGGCCCGGCCGGGCTGCCACTCGCTCGCCGGCCAGAACCGGGACGAGTCGGGGGTGAGCACCTCGTCGGCGAGCACCACCGTGCCGTCGGGGCGCCGGCCGAACTCGAGCTTGGTGTCGGCGAGGATGATCCCGCGCTCCCGGGCGATCCCCTCGGCGCGGGCGTAGACCTGCAGCGTGAGGTCGCGCAGTCGGGCGGCCGCCTCCGCGCCGATCTCGGCCGCGACCGCGTCGTACGACACGTTCTCGTCGTGGTCGCCGAGCGCGGCCTTCGTGGCGGGGGTGAAGATCGGCTCGGGCAGCCGGCTGCCGTCCTCCAGGCCGGAGGGGAGCGAGATGCCGCAGACCCCGCCGCTCGCCCGGTAGTCGGCCAGCCCGGAGCCGGTGAGGTAGCCGCGCACGACGCACTCGACGGCGTACATGTCGAGGCTCTCGCAGACGACCGCCCGGCCCTTCACGGCGTCCGGGACGTCGGTCGACAGCACATGGTTGGGCACCAGGTCGGCCAGCTGCTCGAACCACCACAGCGACATCTGGGTCAGCACGACGCCCTTGTCGGGGATCGTGGTGTCGAGCACGAAGTCGTAGGCCGAGATCCGGTCGCTGGCCACCATCAGCAGCGAGCCGTCGCCGAGCCGGTAGAGGTCGCGCACCTTCCCCGAGTGGACGTGCTCGGCGCCCTCGATCGACGGGGCGGTCGGGATGCCGGGCAGCGGGCTCGTCATGCCGGCGATCCTACGCAGTCGACTCCCTCCGGCCGTGCGGGCCGGCGCGGTCCCGGCGAGGCGCGTGCCGCGCGCCCTTGGAGCGCCCGGGGATGCTGGCGAGGTGACGGACGTACGACGCGACGAGGCGGAGACCGCCTACGAGCCCGACCCGCGTCGGTGGCGGATCCTGTCGGTGACGTTGGTGATCGGCTTCATGGCGCTGCTCGACGTCACGATCGTCAACGTCGCGCTGCCCTCGATCCGGCAGGGCCTCGACGCGTCGGCAGCCCAGGTGCAGTGGATCGTGTCGGGCTACGCGCTGACCTTCGGGCTGACCCTGGTGGCCGGCGGACGGCTCGGGGACGCCTACGGCCGGCGCCGGATGATGCTGGTCGGGCTGACCGGTTTCGTGGCGGCGAGCGCCGGCGTCGGCCTCGCCCCCGACGAGTGGTGGGTCGTGGCGGCCCGGCTCGTGCAGGGGTTCGCCGCCGGCCTGCTCACGCCGCAGAACAGCGGGCTGATCCAGCAGCTGTTCCGTGGCCCGGAGCGGGGCCGGGCGTTCGGGTTCTTCGGGCTCACCGTGTCGGTCTCCGCCGCGCTCGGGCCGGTGCTCGGCGGGCTGATCATCGCGCTGCTCGGCGAGGAGCACGGCTGGCGGGCGATCTTCCTCGTCAACGTGCCGATCGGCCTCCTGGCCCTGGTGTTCGTGGCACGGCTCGTGCCGGGCCGGGACCCGCGGCCCGAGGGTGACGCCGGCGGCAGGGCCGCCCGCGTCGACGTGCCCGGGGCGGTCCTGCTCGGCGGCGGCGTGCTGTGCGTGCTGCTGCCGCTCGTCGCGGTGATGGACGGGCCCTCGCCGGTGCTCGGGCTGCTCGCGCTCGCACCGGTGCTGTTCTGGGCGTTCGTCCGGTGGGAGCGTCGGGTCGTCGCCCGGGGCGGCGCGCCGCTGCTCGACGTGGCGCTGCTGTCGCGAGCTCCCGGCTACCGGTCCGGCATCGCCCTCGGGACGCTGTATTTCACCGGGTTCACCGGGGTGTTCCTGGTGCTGTCGGTCTACCTGCAGGACGGGCTGGGCCGCTCGCCGCTGGCCACCGGGCTGATGCTGACGCCGTTCGCGGTCGGCTCCGCGTTGACCGCGACGCCGGCCGGCAAGTGGGTCTCGATGATCGGCCGCAAGGTCACCGTCATCGCGATCGCGGTGGTGATGGCCGGGCTGGCCACCGTCGCGGTCGTCGTCCCCGGCCACGGCGCGGACGGGCTGTGGCCGCTGCTGGTGGTGCCCCTGCTCGTCGCGGGGCTCGGCGGCGGCGGGGTCGTGTCGCCCAACTTCACGCTGACCCTGGCTGACGTCCCGCCGAGGATGGGCGGAGCCGCAGGGGGGTGCGCTGCAGACCGGCCAGCGGATCGGCTCGGCCCTCGGCGCGGCGCTGCTGATGTCGGCCTACCAGGTCACCTTGTCGAAAACCGACGCCATCGGATCCGCGCTGATGGTGGCGCTCGGGACGGCCCTGATGATCATGGCCGCGGCGCTGGTCCTGGCACTGCTCGACCTCCGGCTCGACGCGCAGCGCGACCTCAGCGGCCGCTGACCGCGCCGGCGCTCAGCCGACCTTGAACCCGGTCGCCCCCAGCGGCTCGACGGTCTGCTCGTCGAGGCTGTAGACGCGCGCCGCGGAGGGACCCTCGCGGCACCAGTCGACGAGCTCCTCGACCGCGTCGGGACTGCCCTCGAGGTAGAGGGTCACCGTGCCGTCCGGCTCGTTGCGGACCCAGCCGAGGACGCCGAGCCGGCGCGCCTCCTGCTCGCAGTAGTAGCGGAACGAGACACCCTGCACCTCGCCGTGCACGGTGACCCGGCGGGCGGTCGTGTCGGTGGATGTGGCCATGGACCCAGCGTGCCACGGCATGCCAGGTCACGCCTCGGCCGTTCGGCCCAGCGGTCGCGCCGGCGGTTGCGCCGGCCCGGCGTCAGAGGATGGCGCCCGGCGAGTACGCCGCGGCCTCGGGGTAGCGCGCCGAGACCTCCTCGATGCGTCGTACGACGGCCTGCACCTGGGCGACCGCCGCACCGGTGAACGTGATCGGCTCGGCCACCAGCGACGCGAGCTGCTGCTCCGACAGCCCGAGCCGCTCGTCGGCGGCGAGCCGGTCGAACACGTCGTTCTCGGTCTGGCCCTGCCGCATCGCCAGGGCGACGCCGACGGCCGCCTCCTTGATCGCCTCGTGCGCGGTCTCGCGGCCGACGCCGTTGCGCACCGCGGCCATGAGCACCTTGGTGGTGGCCAGGAACGGCAGGTAGCGGTCGAGCTCGCGCGCGATCACCGCCGGGAACGCCCCGAACTCGTCGAGCACGGTGAGGAAGGTCTGGAACAGGCCGTCGGTGGCGAAGAACGCATCGGGCAGCGCGACGCGTCGTACGACGGAGCAGGAGACGTCCCCCTCGTTCCACTGGTCGCCGGCCAGCTCGCCGACCATCGACAGGTAGCCGCGCAGCACGACCGCGAGGCCGTTCACGCGCTCGCAGGAGCGGGTGTTCATCTTGTGCGGCATCGCCGAGGAGCCGACCTGGCCCTCCTTGAAGCCCTCGGTCACCAGCTCGATGCCGGCCATCAGCCGGATCGTGGTCGCGAGGTTGGAGGGGCCGGCGACGACCTGCACGAGCGCGGACACCACGTCGAAGTCCAGCGAGCGGGGGTAGACCTGGCCGACCGAGGTCAGCACGTGGTCGAAGCCGAGGTGGGCGGCGACCCGTTCCTCGAGCTCGGCGAGCCGGGCGTCGTCGCCGTCGAGCAGGTCGAGCATGTCCTGGGCGGTGCCGACCGGGCCCTTGATGCCGCGCAGCGGGTAGCGCGCGACGAGGTCCTCGAGCCGGTCCAGCGCGACGAGCATCTCGTCGGCGACCGTCGCGAAGCGCTTGCCCAGGGTCGTGGCCGGCGCGGCCCCGGTGTGCGAGCGCCCGGCCCTCACCAGCGCCGCGTGCTCGGCCGCGGGC
>JBQCEF010000600.1:0-12688 GCA_051960495.1 Nocardioides sp.
TTGCCGGAGCCGGACGCGCCGACCAGGAAGACGAACTCGCCCTTCTCGACCTCGACGGTGACGTCGTCGAGCGCCGCGCGGCTCTGGCCGGCGTACGTCTTGGTGACATTCTCGAAGCGGATCACAGGCGGGGGTGGCGGCCGGGCTGGGGGACACAGGGGGCATGCCGTTCCTGCCTCGCGGCACGGCGGCATCCGACCGACGTACCAGCATAGGCGACGGCTGCCCGGGGCCCTCGCACCCCGGGCCGTTGGGTGCGGCAGACATAATGCCGCCCATGGCAGCCGCGGGTCGACGTCGAGCCGAGCAGCAGCGCAGCCGTACGCCCGCACTCCTGGTGGTGGTGGCCGCCGTCGCGGCCGCGGTGACCGTCATCGCGCTCGTCGCCTGGCCCGACGGCTCGGGGGCGGGCGGCTCGCCCGGCGCTGCCGGCTCCCCGACTCCGTCCCCCAGCCGCGGGGACGCGCCGATCGACCTCAGCGGCCTCCCCATCGCCCGCGACCTCGAGTGCGCGGCCCTGGACGACGAGGCCGTCGCGACGGCGCTCGGCGGCGCGGTCACCACCCGGGACGGCTACACCGACGGCGACCGGGTCGAGGTGGCGCCGGGGGTGACCGACGTCGCGCACGAGACCTCGTGCAGCTTCGCCACCGACGCGGCGCAGGCACGGGTGTGGGTGTTCTCCGCGCCCGTCAGTACGGCGGACGCACGCGACCTGGTCCGCGAACGCCGGCGTCAACGCGGGTGCACGTTCCCCGACCTGCCCACGGGCTTCGGGACGCCGGGGGTGATCTCGGTGTGCACCGACCCCGACCCGGACCGCTCGGTCAGCGCCACCATGAGCGGCCTGTTCGGGGACGCCTGGCTCAGCTGCCGGCTGTCCCAGCAGGGTGCGCCGATCCCCGACGCCGTGCTCGAGCGCGCCGAGCGCTGGTGCGTGCACGTGGCCACCACGCTCGGCGCGGTGCCCTGATCAGCTCGCGGCGGCCTTGTCGGCACCCCGGCGCCACCGGATGCCCGACTCGAGGAACGCGTCGATCTCGCCGTCGAGGACCGACTGCGGGTTGCCCGACTCGTACTCGGTCCGCAGGTCCTTGACCATCTGGTAGGGGTTCAGCACGTAGTTGCGGATCTGCTCGCCCCACGAGGCCTGCACGTCGCCGCGCAACTCGTCGAGGTGGGCCCGCTCCTCGGCCTTCTTCAGCGCGAGCAGCTTCGCCTTGAGGATCACCATCGCGCTGGCCTTGTTCTGCAGCTGGCTCTTCTCGTTCTGGCACGAGACCACGGTGCCGGTGGGGATGTGGGTCAGCCGCACCGCGGAGTCCGTGGTGTTCACCGACTGGCCGCCGGGCCCCGACGACCGGTAGACGTCGACCCGGATCTCCTCGTCGGGGATGTCGATCTCGTCGGTCTGCTCGAGCACCGGGACCACCTCGACCGCGGCGAACGAGGTCTGCCGGCGTCCCTGGTTGTCGAAGGGGCTGATCCGCACCAGCCGGTGGGTGCCCGCCTCGACCGAGAGGGTGCCGTAGGCGTAGGGGGCGTGGACCGCGAACGTGGCCGACTTCAGGCCGGCCTCCTCCGCGTAGGAGGTGTCGAAGACCTCGACGGGGTAGCTGTTGCGCTCGGCCCACCGGGTGTACATCCGCATGAGCATCCCGGCGAAGTCGGCCGCGTCGACCCCTCCGGCGCCGGACCGGATCGTGATGAGGGCCTCGCGCGCGTCGTACTCGCCCGAGAGCAGCGTGCGCACCTCGAGGTTCTCGACCGACTTGTGGATCCGCTCGAGCTCGCGCTCGGACTCCGCCAGCGTGTCGGCGTCGCCCTCCTCCTGGGCCATCTCGACCATCAGGCCGAGGTCCTCGATGCGGCCCTGCAGCGAGGTGAACCGGTCCAGCTCGCCCTGGAGCGTCGAGAGCCGGCCCGTGATGCGCTGGGCGTTGGCCTGGTCGTCCCACAGGTCCGGCGCGGCGACCTGATCGGCGAGGTCGGCGATCTCCTTGCGCATCGCATCGATGTCGAGCACCTGCTCGATGGTGCGCATCGTCGCCTGGAGCTGCTTGATCTGGGTGTCGAAGTCGGGGCCTGCCACAGGACGCAGGTTACGCGACCGGTGCCACCCCACGCATGGCCGCCGCCGCGCACGGGTACCCGCGAGCAGGCATGACCGCCCCCCGGCGGCATATCCTCGTCGCGGCACCACCGCCGAGTCAGCGAGCGAGACCGAAGGACAGAGGAAGATGGGCAGCGAGGAGGAGGACGAGCAGGAGCGGCTCACCCGCAACTACAACGAGCTGCTCCAGGAGCTGCGCGTCACCCAGACCGGTGTGCAGATCCTCACCGGCTTCCTGCTGACCGTGCCGTTTACGCAGCGGTTCAAGGACCTCTCGACGGTGCAGAAGGACGGCTACCTCGCGGTCCTGGTCGGGGCGGTCCTCGCGACCGGACTGATCATCGGGCCGGTGGCGTTCCACCGGATCCTGTTCCGGCAGGGCGAGAAGGAGTGGCTGGTCAACGCCGCCAACTGGTCCGCCCGCGCCGGCCTGGCCGCCCTCGCGCTGACCATGTCCGGCGTCGTGTGGCTGGTGTTCGACGTGGTGACCAACCGGACCGTGAGCATCACCGCGGGAGTCGTCGCGCTGGTGTTCTTCGCGGCGCTGTGGGCGGTGTTCCCGCTGGCCAAGCGCAGCACCGACAACTGAGCGGCCCGACCCTCAGTCGCTGACCACGACGTACGACGCCGCCGTCGCGGAGATCGTCGTACGACGCTCCAGCCCGGGCAACGTCAGCGGGAGGTCGAGCGGCGCGACGACGTGGACGACGACGCGATCGGTCCCCGCCTCCACCGACCAGCGCAGCCCGGGATAGCGGCCGGTCGCGCCCACGGCGGCCAGGTAGTCGACGACGTACTGCCGCGCGAGGTCGGGGTCGATGAATGCCCGCTCGCCGAGCCCGCCCTCGTAGACCTGGCGACCCTGCACCCCGTCCGCCGCCGCGAGCGCCGCACCGTCGGCCAGGTTGTCCAGGCCCTGCCGGCGCAGGTAGGCCGCCGACGCGTCCACGACGACGCCCACCATCAGCAGCGCGACCACCGCGAAGCCGATGATCAGCACGGTCGTCTGGCCCGCCTCGCCGCGCGGAGGCCTCACGAGCGGCCCTCCCGGAAGGTTCCGTAGGGGACGGTGTGCTCCGCCTCGACGCGGATGCTCGGCGGCTGGTCGCCGAACACCGGTGGCAGCAGCGGAAGGGTCACCTGGCCGCGGACGACCACGCGGACGGCCGATCCCGGGGTGAGGCAGGTCCCAGCGCAGGTGATCGTCAACAGGGTCGCGGCCGGGTCGACCTCCTGGTCGGCCAGCGCCACGGCACCGGCCGAGCGAGCCCGCTCCTCCGCTTCGGTGACCGTCGGCGCCAGGACGTAGGCACGGGCGGCGGCCCGAGAGGCGGCGGTCGCGGCGAACGCCGCTCGCTGGACCTCGAACACGGCCAGCACGATGTAGACCAGCGGCACCAGCAGCAGGATCGCCAGCCAGACCACCTCCACGAGGGCGCTGCCCCGGTCGCAGCGCTCACGGCCCATCGGGCGGCACCTCCTCGACGGCGTGGCCGGTGGCCACCAGCCGGACCGCCGGCCCCCACAGGCCGAGCGGCGGCACCTCGGCGACGACCCGCACCTCCACCCCCGGCGCCCCACGGACCGTGGCCGGGACCGCGACCACGTCCTGGGCGAACCGCTCCGCGAGCGCGCCCGCGATCTGCTGCCTGGTCCGGACGGCGCCCGCCTCGAGCGGCCGGTCCGCGGCCGCGGCGTACCGCGCGCCCTCCGAGGCAGCGGCGGTCAGGGTGTTGCGCACGTGCAGCACCAGGGCGACCTGGAGGATGCCCAGGAACAGCGGCACCAGCACGACCAGCACCAGCACGAAGTCGACGACCGCGGCACCGCGCTCGTCCGCTGCGCGAGACGGTGGAGTGCGCACGCTCAGCCGCGCACCGACCCGAGCGCCTCGCGCAGCATCCCGGAGAGCTGTGGCCCCGCCACCGCCCACAACGCGGCCACCAGCCCCGCTGACATGACCGTGATCAGCACCCATCCGGGCACGTCGCCACGCTCACTGCGTCTGTCGCGCGGCAGGCTGAGCAGTCGGGTCAGCACGATCATCATGGTGGTGGTCATGGCGGGTTCCTCGCCTTCTCGTAGGGACAGGGTCACGGGGTCACCAGGTGCAGCCCGACGACGCCGGGCCAGAACGCGAAGAGCACCGTCACGGGCAGGATCAAGAACACGACCGGGACCATCATCAGCACCTCGCGCCGGGCGCCCGACTCGATCAGCGCGCGCCGTCCGGCCTCGCGTGCATCGACGGCCTGGGCGTGGAGCACCCCGGTCAGGGGCGTGCCCCGGTCCACGGCCACGGCCATCGCCTCGGCGAACCGCGCCACGGCCGGAAGGCCGGTGCGGGCGGCCAGCCGGTCGAGGGCCACCGCCAGCCCGGTGCCCGTGCGGACGTCGGCCAGGACGGCACGCAGCTCGGCGGACATGGCGCCGTGCGACCGCGAGACGACCCGGTCGACGGCGGCGACCGGCCCCTCTCCTGCGCCGACCGCCAGCGCCAGCAGCTCGACCAGTGTCGGGAACTCCGCCATCACGGCTCGCTCGTAGAAGGTGACCTGGGCGGTGAGCCGGTTCTCGCGCAGCAGGACACCGGCGGCGAAGGCGACCCCGCACAGCACCAGGAGCGGAAGCGTGCAGTCGGGAGCCCGCAGCGAGATCGCCACGGCTGGTACGCCGAAGGCCGCCAGGCCGGCCAACCCCCACAGGACCTGCTCGACCCGGAAGTCGTGGACAGTCATCGGGAGCCGGGCGCGCTCGATCCGCCGCCGCACCGAGGCCGACCCGCCGAGCACGCGCTCCACCGCGCCCGCGGCGGACTCCACGAGCGGGCCGAACACCGCCCGCACCGGCCCGACGGCCGCCGGCTCGGGCAGGCCCCGACCCACCGTGGGCAGGTCGCGCACGAACGGCAGCACCCGCACCGACAGGTCGGCCCGGCGGAACGCCACCACCCGGGTCAGCACGAGGACCACCCCGACGCCACCGAGCGCGCCGAGCAGCGCCCCCCACCCCGCCGGTGTCACGCGAGCACCCGTCGTTCGACCGGGAGTCGTCCGATGCGCACCATCATCCGGTAGGCGACCAGCGACATGCCGCCCCCGACCGCCAGGACGGCGGCCCCGGCCGGCGAGGCGTACCGGACGATGACGTCGTGCTGCAGGCTGAGCATCAGCAGGACGAGCCACGGCGCGGCGACGGCCAGGCGCGCGCCGGCCACGGTCCAGGTCTGGCGCGCCTCCAGCTCGGACCGGGTCCGCGCGTCGTCACGCAGGTAGGTCGACAGGTTGCGCAGCAGGCTGCCCAGCTCTCCCCCGCCGACCTCGCGGGCGACACGCAGCCCCTCGACGACCCGGTCGCCCACCGGGTCCGCGAGCCGACCCTTCAGGCGGTCCAGGCACTCGCCGAAGCGACCGGTGACCTGGTAGTCGGCGGCGAACGCACGGAAGTCAGCACGCAGCGGCTCGGGGCCGCGCTCCCCCAGCCCGGTCAGGGCCTCGGCCAGGGAGAGCCCGGCCCGCACCGCGGAAGCCAGGTTGTCCACGGCTTCGGGCCACACCTCGGCGAGCTCGCGCTGGCGTCGGCGGGCGCGCCCGGAGACGACTGCGACCGGGAGGTAGGCGGTCAGCACGGCGAACGCCACCGCGACCGTCACCGTGCGGGAGAGGAGCTCGACCGCCACGAACGCGACGAGCGCGCAGGCGGCGCAGAGGCCGAGCAGGCCGGTGGAGGAGGTTCCGGCCAGCCCGGCCCGGTCGAGCAGCTGCCTGGTCCGCCCGACCCGCGGGGCTCGTTCCTCACGCGGTGGCGCACTCACCGCGAGCCAGACCAGCAGCAGGCCCACGCCCGCCACCAGCCCGAGGACGAGACCCATGTCAGCGGTCCCCCGCCAGCAGGGCGCCGAGATCGAAGCCCAGCCGCTCGAAGTTGTCCTGCCGCGGCGGCATGCCCTGGCTGCGCAGGAGCTTCCCGTCGCGCCGGACGAATAGCGGCTCGGTCTCGATCACGTCGTTCTCGACCCGCCCTGGTACGGCGACGATCTCGCGCACGCGGCGTACGCCCTGGTGGTCGATGTCGAGGTGGACGACGAGATCGACGGAGGCCGCCACGGTGGGTACGACGAACTTCGGCGAGATGTTCTCGCCCGCCAGCAGCGGCAGCGTGCACATCTTCACGAGCGCCTCCCGAGCACTGTTCGCGTGCAACGAGGCCATGCCGGGTAGCCCGGCGTTCAGCGCGAGCAGGAGGTCGAGGCACTCCTCGGCGCGGACCTCGCCGACGATGACCCTGGACGGGCGCATACGCAGGCTCTCCTTGACCAGGTCGCGGAGCCGGATCTCGCCGGTCCCCTCGAGCCCGCGCTGCCGTGTCTGCAACGCCACCCAGTCGGGGTGGCTGAAGCGCAGCTCGAAGACTTCCTCGACCGACACCACCCGCTCGCGGCCGGGGATCGCGGCAGCCAGGCAGTTCAAGGCCGTCGTCTTCCCAGCCTGCGTTGCACCGGAGACCAGGATGTTCAGGCCCGCAGCCACCGCCGCCTCGAGGAAGCGAGCGGCCTGCTCCGACAGGCTGTCGAGCGCGACCAGGTCGGAGAGCCGGGTCGCCCGCACCACGAACTTCCTGATGTTCACGGCACAGAACCCACGCGCTATGCCCTCGAGCACGACGTGCAGGCGGTGCCCGTCGGGAAGCATCGCGTCGGCGAAGGGCTGCGAGACATCGACACGCCGCCCGCTCGACTTCAGCATCCGTTCGACCAGCTCCTGCACCTGCGACGCGGTGAGGATCGTCGAGGTCAGCTCGGGCACGCCGCGACGGGCCACGAACACCCGGCTCGGCTCGTTGATCCAGACTTCTTCCACCTCGGGATCGTCGAGGTAGCGCTGCAGGGGTCCGAACCCGGCGACCCGGGCGACCAGCTCCTCCACGACGTCGTCGGGGTCGGCCACCGGGGCCACCACGCCGGTGAGGCTGCGCTGGTCGTGCTCACCGACCACCCGCGCAGCCAGCGCGCGCACCCGGCCGGCGTCGCGCTGCGGGTCGACGCCCTCGCTGCGCACGACCGCGCGCAGCTGCGCGTCGAGCTCCTCGACCAGCTCTCCGCCAGGATCGGCAAACGTCAGACTCATGGGCCCCCGAAAGTCCACACGGCCTTGCGGAAGGCCGGATGTCCGTTTCGCCGGAGTATTGCCCAGCCGTCACCGCCTGCGGAACCCCCGGACGGGGATCTGTGGACAGGTCGTGACGACAGGGACCGATGAGGCCCTTGTGACGTCCTACCCGACGCCGACCAGCAGCATCGTCGCCGCGAACACCACACCGCTGACCAGCAGCGCGATCGTCGTGTAGCCGAGGATGTCGCGAATGCCGAGCCCGGCCACCGCGAGCACCGGGAGCGCCCAGAACGGCTGGATCATGTTCGTCCACTGGTCGCCGTAGGCGATCCCCATGATGACCACCTCGGGCTGCACGTTGAGCTGTTGCGCGGCCTCGAGGAAGACGGGTGCCTGGACGGCGAACTGGCCGCCCCCGCTCGGGATGAACATGTTCACCAGGCCACCGGACAGGAACGCCCACAGGCCCAGCGTCGAGGACGTGCTGACGCTGACGAAGAAGTCGCTGAAGACCACGATCAGGCCGCTGGTGGTCATGATGCCGAGGATGCCGGCGTACAACGGGAACTGGAGCAGGATGTCGCCGACGTTGCGCGCCGCCTCCGCCACCAGGGCGCCGAGCTCGTCGGGAGAGCGGACGAGCAGCAGGATCAGCGCGAGGAACGTCCAGTTGACGATGTCGAGGGTCAGCGCGAACCCCTCCTGGGCGAAGTACACGACCAGGTAGGCGACCAGGGCGATGCCGAGCGCGGTGGTGATGACGCGGGAGCCGTCGACCTTCTCGGCGGGGGTACGCGTCGCCACGCCCTGGCGGCTGACGGCCGGAGCGGGAGTCTCGGTCGCGTCCAGCTCCTCCGGGAGCTCGACGATCCGGTCCTCGGGACGCGGCCGCAGCGAGGCCATCGCGGCGACCACGAGGACCACGGTGACGACCACCGCGATGACGTTCCACGAAGCGAAAATCGTCTCCGAGACCGGGATGGTGCGCCCGATCTGCTTCTCCACGAAGCTGTCGGGCGTGGCCGCCGCCAGGGGACCCGAGCCCGAGTAGCCCATGTGCCACACCACGTAGCCGGCGTAGCCGCAGGCCACCAGCAGCGGGAAGTGGAGGCGGATGCCCCGCTCACGTCCCTGGCGGGCGAGCTCCTGGGCCAGCAGCACGCCGACCATCAGGCCGAGGCCCCACGACAGCAGGGACGCGACGGCGGCCGCGAAGGTCACCTCCGCATAGGCCTGCACGGGGGTCTTCGGCAGCGACGCCGCCTTGACCAGGAGGCGGCGGACCTGGCGGGTGCTCGCCAGGACGTAGCCGAACAGCAGGACCAGGGAGATCTGCGTCATGAACGCGAGCAGCCCGATGAGGCCGTCACCCCAGCCGCGCACGATGTCGACCGGACCGCTGTCGGTCAGCCCGAGGGCCAGCAGGGCGACGATCCCGGTGAGCACGACCGCGAAGACCAGCGCCGTGGGGAGCCAGCGTTCGACCAGACCGACGAGGGGACGCGAGAGCGCACGCAGCATGGGGATTCCTTCCCGAGAGGTGCGCGATGCTAGTCACACGGCGTCGCGGCCTGTCAAGGAAGCCAACCGGGCGTCGAGATCACACCGCGATACGCCGGTCCTCCGTCGCGGAGTTGGGCCGGAAGGCGACCCGCATGTCCCCCTCGCGGCTGACCGGGCGGATCAGCTCGAACCCGCCGGTGACGACCATCGCCCACTCGTCGAGGACCAGCTGCTGGCCGAGCACCGGCGTGCGCAGCGGCGGGTAGAGCTCCAGCGCTGCCTCGGCGCACTCGCGGTGCAGCGGCGGGAAGTGGAACAGCTCCTCGTCCGCCTCCTGGGGCGAGCCGAGGAACGTCACGCCCCAGGTGAGGGACCGACCGCACAGGCCGCAGATCCGGCTCAGCGCGCACTGGATCGCGCGCTTCTTCACCACCGCGCCGAGCTCCACGGTGCCGTCGTCGTCCTCGCACGCGAACGGGATCGGCACCCCGTGCCGCCCGAGCCCGCGCTCGGCGAGGTCGGGCGGGACGGGCACACTCATGCCGACGCGCGCTTGGTGTAGGCCCCCGTCTCCGGACGGCGCGCCGGGCGCTCGGCGTCGGTGAGCCGGCGCCGGTCGCGGATCGGCGTGGGCGGCTCGGGCTGGTCGCTGGTGCTCATCCGGTTCGGCAGCGACAGCTTCCAGATCGTCCGCAGCGCCTGGCCGTACTGCTTGTGCAGCGGGCCGGTGGTGTAGGGGATGTCGTACTTCTCGCACAGCTCGCGCACGGTCACCGAGATCTCCGCGTAGCGGTAGCTCGGCAGGTCGGGGAACAGGTGGTGCTCGATCTGGAAGCCGAGGTTGCCCGACATGATGTGCAGCAGCGGGCTGCCGGTGAAGTTGGCCGCGCCGAGGATCTGGCGCAGGTACCACTCGGAGCGCGTCTCGTCCTCGAGCTCCTCCTCGGTGAAGTGCAGCGCCCCGTCGGGGAAGTGCCCGCAGAAGATGATCATGTAGGACCACAGGTTGCGGGTCAGGTTGGCGATCGCGTTGGCCTTCGCCGTCTCGATCGCCGCAGGCCCGGTCAGCAGCGGGAAGAAGATGTAGTCCTTGCCGATCTGACGGCGTACCTTCCGGCCGATCTGCTTGAGCTGCCGCTTCATCTCCTTGGGGTCCTTGCGGCCCTTGCGGATCGCCTCGATGTCGAGGTCGTGCAGCGCGACGCCCCACTGGAACAGCATCGCGAGCAGGGTGTTGTAGACGGGCTGGCCGAGGTTGGCCGGGTGCCACTTCTGCTCGCGCGCCATCCGCAGGATGCCGTAGCCGATGTCGTTGTCGTGGCCGAGCACGTTGGTGAACTGGTGGTGGATGTAGTTGTGCGAGTGCTTCCACTGCTCGGCGGGCTGGGCGGTGTCCCACTCCCAGTTGCTGGAGTGGATCTCGGGGTCGTTCATCCAGTCCCACTGGCCGTGCATCACGTTGTGCCCGATCTCCATGTTCTCCAGGATCTTGGCGATCCCGAGCATGGCGGCGCCGGCGAAGAACGCCGGCTTGTACTTGCTCGCGAGCAGCGTCACGCGGCCGGCCGCGGCGAGGCGGCGCTGGATGGTGATCATCCGGTTGATGTACGCCGCGTCCGCCGCTCCGCGCGACTCCTCGATCCGCGCGCGCAGGTCGTCGAGCTCACGGCCGAGCTCCTCGACCTGCTCCTCGCTGAGGTGGGTGTACTCCTTGACGTCAGAGATCGCCATCGGCGATGCCCCCGTTCGTTGGTGGTAGGTACGTCGTGCTTCGGGTGGGTCGTGCTCAGATGTTCAGGACCACGTCGCCGCACGCCGCGGTCACGCAGGTCTGCACCTGCTCGTTGGGCTCGTAGAACTCGTCGCCGTTGCGCAGGTCCTTGATGCGCCCGGCCGCGAGCGTGAGCGTGCAGGTGTGGCAGATGCCCATCCGGCAGCCGTAGGGCATCCCGACGCCGGCCTGCTCCCCCGCCTCGAGCAGGGTGGTCGCCCCGTCGACCTCGATCTTCTTGCCGGAGTTGAGGAACGTGATCACGCCGCCCTCGGAGGAGGCGTCGCCCACTGCGAGCGAGAACCGCTCGAGGTGCAGCTTGTCGCGCACCCCGGCCTCCTCCCAGAACTCCTCGGCGGCGTCGAGGATGGGCGCCGGTCCGCACGCCCAGGTGCCGCGCTCGCGCCAGTCGGGGCACAGGTCGTCGAGCGAGGTGAGCTCGAACATGCCCTGGCTGTCGGTGTGCTGCTCGTGCAGCCGGAAGCTCTCGTGCTCCTTCGCCATCCGCCGGACCTCCTCGCGGAAGATCATCCGGTCCTCGGTGGGCGAGGAGTAGACCATCAGCACGTCGGGCACCGTGCCGCGCCGGTCGAGCGTGCGCAGCATCGCCATGACGGGCGTGATCCCACTGCCGCCGACGAGGAACAGCATCTTGGCGGGCGGCGGGTTCGGCAGCACGAAGTCGCCGGTGGGCGCGGCCAGGCGCACGATCGCCCCCGGCGTGAGCTGGTTGACCAGGTGGTCGGAGAGGAACCCCTCCGGCATCGCCCGCACCGTGATCGTGATCGTGCGGCGGTCCAGCTGCGGCGGCGAGCTCAGCGAGTAGGAGCGCCAGTGGAACCGGCCGTCGACCTCGACCCCGATGCCGACGTACTGGCCCGCCTCGTGGGTGAAGCGCCAGCCCCACCCCGGCCGGATCACCAGGGTCGCGGCGTCGTCGGTCTCGCGGACGATCTCCTCGACGCGGCCGCGCAGCTCGCGCGCGGTCCACAGCGGGTTGATCAGCGACAGGTAGTCGTCGGGGTGCAGCGGCGTCGTGAGCCGGCTCGCCAGCCCGCGCACGCGGTGCCAGTCCAGGCGCTCGGCCGCGCTGCTGATGCTCGTCATGCCTACTCCCCACGGGTGCCCGGTCGGTCCGAACCGCAAATGTAACTCACGTTTACAAGTGCGGGAACCCCTGCGAGCCTCTCTACCCCGCTGTGGGCCAGGTCATGCCGACAGACAGGTTTGCGCCGCGCCACCGGGGGAACTTTTCCTCCATCGGTTGCTTCAAGACCTCCTCCACGGGAAGCCCCGCCGTCTCTCGGGAACGGCGGGTTTCTCATTTCCCGAGCAGGTCGCCGAACACGTCGCCGAGGTCGTCCACCCGGGCGAGCACCTCGTCCATCGCCAGGTGATCGATGGCGTCCGCGTCGTCGGCGCCGGCCTCGATCTCCTCCCACGTCCGCGGCGCCGCGACGTACGGCGCACCCCGCCCGCGCAACGAGTACGGCGTGATCGTCGTCTTCGCGCCGGTGTTCTGGGACCAGTCGAGGAAGACCTTGCCGGGCCGCAGCGCCTTGGTCATCTTCCACAGCACCAGGTCGGGGTGCTCCGCGGTCAGCTCCCGGCCGATCCGCTGGGCGAGGTCACGCACCTCGTCGGAGTTCTTCCGGCCCGGGAGCGCGGCGTAGAGGTGCAGCCCCTTGCTGCCGCTGGTGACCGGCGCGGAGGTCAGGCCGAGGTCGGCGAGCTTGTCGCGCACCAGCAGCGCGACCCGGCAGCACTCGTGCAGGCCGGCGGGCTCCCCCGGGTCCAGGTCGATGACGATGCGGTCGGCCCCCACCGGCTCGCCCTCGTCGGAGACGGTCCACTGGTGCACGTGCAGCTCCAGCGCGGCCAGGTTCGCGGCCCACATCAGCGCGGGCAGGCTGTCGAGGATCGGGAACAGCAGGGTGTCGCCGTTGCGGCTGGGGCCGCGGGAACCGGTCGTCGGCACCCGCACGGTGCGCCCCCACGACGGCGTGCCGCGCGGCGCGTTCTTCTCGACGAAGCTCTCCCGGCCGACCCCGTGCGGCCAGCGGATCCGGGTCACCGGGCGGTCGGCCAGGCGCGGTAGCAGCACGGGCGCGATCCGCGCGTAGTAGTCGAGCACCTCGCCCTTGGTGAAGCCGGTGTCGGGGTAGAGCACCTTGCCCAGGTTCGTCAGCT
>JBQCEF010000601.1:0-10417 GCA_051960495.1 Nocardioides sp.
TCTACGACGAGACGTTGATCGACGCCCGGTTCTCGGTGGGTCCCCGCGACGCCGTACGACGCGTCCGCGAGCTGCTCGAGCTCGAGGGGATCTTCGCCGGCATCTCCACCGGGGCGATCCTGCACGCCGCCCTCGGCCAGGCCGCGAAGTCCCAGAAGGCCGGCGAGCGGGCCGACATCGTCTTCGTGGTCTGCGACGGCGGCTGGAAGTACCTCTCCACCGGGGCCTACGAGGGCACCATCGACGAGGCCGAGGACCGGCTCGAGGGCCAGCTCTGGGCCTAGCCGGCTGCCGGATCCACCGAGCCGGGTCGATCGTCGGCACCTGATGCCGGGGATCAACCCGCTTGCGTCGTTCCGGCGCTGCTGACCGGGCATCCGCGGCCGCACTCCCGGATCCGGCCGCGCCAACCGCGGGCCTGAAGCAGCTGTCCGATCCGCAGGGCGGTGAGACAGCCGGTCTCCTCGACGTGTCGCCAGCCGAGCCGGACCGTGACCCGCCCGTCGGCGCTGGTGTCGAGGTCGCGGTCCATGTCCGCCCACCTGTCGGTGGCCCACTCGTGGCCGAGCCGACCGTCCAGCTCGACGACCACCCCGAACCGCTTGTACTCCGCGTCGCGGTAGACGATGCCTCGCGAAGTGGACTGGTGCCGCTGGCGAATCGCGGCGGGCAGACCGTGCTGTCGCTCGAGGTGGAGGTAGCCCCGCTCCAGCACCGAGTGCGCCCCCTCGGCGATCTCAGGTAGCACCCGGCGCAGCCACGCCCCGTGGGTCATCCGGCGCGACCCGAGCGCTGCCAGGATTCGCTCCGCCGTGGTCCGGCGCTGTCCGCATGCGTCCGCCGCGACGGCGAACGCGCGAGCGCGGCTCGGGGCCGCCGCGCAGACGACGAGCACGGCTTCCTCGAGGTGGAGACGCGGTGGCGAGAGGTGCCAGGCGACCCGATCATCGAGGTCGACGACCCGGTGGAGGCGCACGCCGTCGACGTTCGCGGCCTTGCGGGGGTGCGCGACCGCCACGTGCACAGGCCGGACGCCCGACGGACGGCCGGGACGTCGATGGGGCAGCGCGCCGAACGCCTCCAGCGCGGACTCGCCGTACAAGGCAGCCGGCCAGTAGCGCAGCACCGCCGCCCAGTGCCGCTGGAGCTCGGTGAGCGGTCCGGTGTGGTCGACGTAGACGCCGGCGTGGACCGTGGCCCACTCCCGCCTGCGCAGCAACCTCTCGATGTCGTTGTCGGTGAGCCCGGCTGTCATGGCCTGGCGGCGCGACACGACCCCACCCTGCAGGCGCATCAGCTCGGTCAGCGAGTCCGGGAGCGGGTTGGCAGCAGGCACGGTTCGAGGCTGCCTCGTACGACGCGGCAGCGGCTCGGCGCGCCCGATCGGCTGGGGACCACGGGCCGGATGGTGCCGCTGGGGACGCGATCCGGCCGGGCCGCGTGCACGGACGTCTAGCCGGGTCGATTGTCGGCACCTGATGCCGGGGATCGACCCGCGAGTGGACTCGGTAGCCGGTCCGGCCGGACCCGCAGGTGGGACACGCGGACGCGCCCGGGCCGCCCGGGTTATGGTGGCGCCGCCCACCATCACGACCAGGGGAGCGCCTCGTGCGTGAGATCGTCGTCTTCAGCGGCAGCGCCCACCGTGCGCTCGCCACGGCCATCTGCGACGAGCTCGGGGTGGAGCTGTCCTCGGTCGAGATGACCCGGTTCAGCAACGACTGCCTCCAGGCGCAGCTGCAGGCGAACTGCCGCCAGCGTGACGTCTACATCGTGCAGCCGCTGGTGCCGCCGACCCAGGAGCACCTGATGGAGCTGCTGCTGATGGTCGACGCGGCCAAGGGAGCGTCCGCGGCCCAGGTCACGGCGGTCATCCCGCACTACGCCTACGCCCGCTCGGACAAGAAGGACGCCTCCCGCATCTCGATCGGCGGCCGCCTGGTCGCCGACCTGCTCGCCACCGCCGGGGTCTCGCGGGTGATCACGATGACCCTGCACGCGCCGCAGGTGCACGGGTTCTTCTCCGTCCCGGTCGACCACCTGACCGCGCTGGGGGTCCTCGCCGAGCACTTCCAGGGCCAGGACCTCAGCGACACCGTCGTCGTCTCGCCCGACCTCGGCAACGCCAAGACCGCCACCCAGTTCGCCCGCCTCCTCGGCGTGCCCGTCGCCGCGGGAAGCAAGCAGCGCCTCGCCGACGACCGGGTCGTGATCGACGCGATCGTGGGCGACGTGGAGGGCAAGCGCGCGCTGATCCTCGACGACGAGATCGCCACGGGCGGCTCGATCGTGGAGCTCCTCGACAAGCTGGGGGAGCTGGGCTGCACCGGCGCGTCGGTGGCGTGCACGCACGGGCTGTTCGTGGGCAAGGCCGTCTCCCGGCTGCGGCAGCACCCCATGATCGACGAGGTCGTCACCACCGACACCGTCCCCTCGGCCGACTGGCCGGAGCTCAAGGTGCGCTCGGTCGCCGGCCTGTTCGCCGAGGCGATCGCCCGGGTGCACGCGGGGGAGTCGATCAGCAGCCTGTTCGACGGCGTGGACCCCACGCTCGGCCCGCCCCAGCCCCGCCTGCCGTTCCCGGTCTGAGTCGCCGGTGCTCTACGAGATCGTCCACGCCGTCGTCCCGCCGGTCGCCCGGGCCGTGTGGCGCCCGACCGTCGAGGGGCTCGACAACGTGCCGCCCACCGGGCCCGTGATCGTGGCCAGCAACCACCTGTCGTTCGCCGACTCCCTGGTCATCCCGATCGTGGCGCCCCGCAAGGTGGTGTTCCTGGCCAAGGCCGACTACTTCACCGGCACGGGCGTGAAGGGGGCGCTGTCACGGGGCTGGTTCAACGGCATGGGGATGGTGCCGGTCGACCGCGACGACACCCGGGCCGCGATCACCTCGCTGGACACCGCGCTGGCGGTGCTCGGCCGCGGGGAGGCGTTCGGCATCTACCCGGAGGGGACCCGGTCCCGTGACGGCCGGCTCTACCGGGGCCGCACCGGCGTGGGTCACCTCGCGCTCACGTCCGGGGCCCCCGTCGTACCCGTCGGGCTCGAGGGCACCCAAGACATCCAGCCGGTCGGTTCGCGGCTGCCGCGGCTGGCCAGGGTCACCGTGCGGTTCGGCGAGCCGCTGCACTTCGCGGGACGGTACGACGGGGTGCCGCTCGGCCGGGCGCGGCGCGAGGTCACCGACGAGGTGATGGCCGCCATCGCGAAGCTGTCGGGGCAGGCCGAGGCCGGGATCTACAACGAGCGCGGCGCCGCCGGTCCGGCCTAGTCCGCTGCCGGACGCAGCGGCCGGCACGGCATGAACACCTCGGTCCGCGGGGCGGGGACCTCCGGATCGTCGAGGTAGCACTCCCAGGGTGTCCCGGCGACCTCGTAGCCCTCGTCGGTGAGGAACTGCGACGCCGCGTCGTACGCCGACCCCACGCCTGCGTAGTCCCCGACGTGCATCGTGGTCGCGACCCGGCCGCCGGGCAGCGTCGAGGCCTCCACCCGTCCGGTGGGGGTCACCGGGGCGGAGACCGGGAACCCGGCGTCCACCTCCAGGACCCCGCCCTCGAGGAACCGGTAGCGGGCGAACGGCGGTCCCACCGGGTGCATGTCCTGCGCCGCCAGCACCCCCATCGCCCGCCGAACGCGCCGCCCAGGAAGTCGGCGATCTGGTCCATCGTGATCCGCCCGCACACCACGGCGGCCTGCTGCTCCTGCAGTCGGCGAGCCGGACGTCGTACGTCGTCGTCATGCGGCCACTGTCACCCCGCGGGGCCGGCCTCGCCAGGTGCGAAGGTCCCGCCGCGGTCACCGGCGCGCGACGTGACGAGGATCGCCCCGTGACGTGGATCGCGGAAGCGGGTCTCCGGGGCTTTCGTGCCACTAGCCTGGGGCCGTGGCAGACGCTCCGATCGGCATCTTCGACTCAGGCTTCGGTGGGCTCACCGTGGCCCGGGCCGTGCTGGACCAGCTCCCGCACGAGCCGGTGCTGTACCTCGGTGACACCGCCCGCCAGCCGTACGGCCCCAAGCCGATCGGTGAGGTGCGCGAGTACGCCCTCGAGTGCCTCGACCACCTCGTCGACGAGGGCGTGAAAGCCCTGGTCATCGCCTGCAACTCGGCGAGCGCGGCCGTGCTGCGCGACGCCCGGGAGCGCTACGGGGTCCCGGTCGTCGAGGTGATCCACCCGGCGACCCGCCGCGCCGTCGCGGCCAGCCGCACCGGACAGATCGGGGTGATCTGCACGCGCGCGACGGCGGACTCGATGGCCTACGACGACGCGTTCACCGCCGCACCCCACGTCACCCTGCACACCCGTGCCTGCCCCCGCTTCGTCGAGTTCGTGGAGGCCGGCGTCACCAGCGGGCCGGAGCTGCTCGAGGTCGCGCACGAGTACCTCGACCCGCTGACCTCCGCCGGCATCGACACGCTCGTGCTCGGCTGCACCCACTACCCGCTGCTCACCGGCGTGCTGTCCTACGTCATGGGCGACCAGGTGACGCTCGTGTCGAGCGCGGAGGAGACGGCCAAGGACGTCTACAAGATGCTGGTCCGGCTCGGCCTGGAGCGCGACCCGTCGCTGCCGGCGCCGGTGCACCGCTTCCTCACCACCGGGCAGCCCGACGAGTTCGCACGGATCGGCCGGCGCTTCCTCGGCCCCGAGCTGGAGTCGGTGCACCAGCTCGCGCAGGCCACCACCTGGGTGCGCGTATGAGCCCCGGCTTCCGGCTCACGGTCGTCGGCTGCGCCGGCTCCTACGCCGGCCCGGACTCCCCGGCGAGCTGCTACCTGCTCGAGGGCGAGCAGGACGGCCGCACCTGGCGGGTGCTGCTCGACCTGGGCAGCGGGGCGTTCGGCGCGGTCCAGCGCTACATCGACCCGCTCACGATCGACGCGGTGCTGTTCACCCACCTCCACCCCGACCACTACTTCGACATCAGCGGCCTCTACGTGGTGTGGAAGTACCACCCGTCCGGGCCGCGCCCGCGCATCCCGATCTGGGGGCCGCACGGCGTCGCCCGGCAGGTCGCCCGCGCCTACGGTCTCCCGAAGGCCCCGGGGATGAGCGCGGAGTTCGACTTCCACGAGTACGGCGACACCCCGGTGCGGCTCGGGCCGTTCACGATCACCGCCACCCGGGTGATGCACCCGGTGCCGGCCTACGCGCTGCGGGTCGAGGCCGGCGGCCGGGTGCTCGCCTACTCCGGGGACACCGGGCCGTGCCCGGAGCTGATCGACGTCTCGCGCGACGCCGACCTGATGCTGTGCGAGGCCGCGTTCATCGAGGGCGGCGACAACCCCGCCGACCTGCACCTCACCGGCGCGGAGGCCGGCCGGGCCGCGAGCAAGGCCGGCGCCGCCCGGCTCGTGCTCACGCACATCCCGCCGTGGCACGACCCGGCGATCGCGCTGGGGGAGTCACGCACGACGTACGACGGGCCGGTGGAGCTGGCCGTCTCGGGCGCGACCTACACGCTCTGAGCCGCCGGGCCGCTCGGTAGTGTCGGCGCCATGACACGCGCCGACGGACGACGAAACGACGAGCTCCGCCCGATCAAGATCACCCGCAACTGGCTCGACCACGCCGCCGGGTCGGTGCTGATCGAGTTCGGCGGCACCCGCGTGCTGTGCGCCGCCTCCGCGAGCGAGGGCGTCCCGCGCTGGCGCAAGGGCTCCGGCCTCGGCTGGGTGACGTCGGAGTACGCGATGCTCCCGGCCTCGACCAACACCCGCTCGGACCGCGAGTCGGTCAAGGGGCGGATCGGCGGGCGCACCCACGAGATCTCCCGGCTGATCGGCCGGTCGCTGCGGGCGGTCATCGACTACAAGGCGCTGGGCGAGAACACCATCGTGCTCGACTGCGACGTGCTCCAGGCCGACGGCGGCACCCGCACCGCGGCGATCACCGGCGCCTACGTCGCGCTCGTCGACGCCTGCGCCAAGCTCGGCCGGACCGAGGCGCTGACCGGCTCGGTGGCCGCGGTCTCGGTCGGGATCATCGACGGCGAGCCGCGCCTGGACCTGCCCTACGAGGTGGAGGTGCGGGCCGAGACCGACATGAACGTGGTGATGACCGGCGCCGGGCGGTTCGGCGAGGTGCAGGGCACCGCCGAGGCCGAGCCGTTCGACCGCGCCCTCCTCGACGCCTTGCTCACCCTCGCCGAGCGGGGCTGCGCCGACCTGACGCTCCTGCAGCGCGAGGCGCTCGCCCGTGCCTGAGCCGGACGCGCCCCGGGTGTTCCTGGCCTCCCGGAACGCCAAGAAGCTCGCCGAGATGCAGCGGATCCTGGCCGAGCACGTCCCCGACGTGCAGGTGCTCGGGCTCGACGACGTGACGGCGTACGACGAGCCTGCGGAGACCGAGCCGACGTTCGAGGGCAACGCGCTGATCAAGGCGCGGGTCGCCGTCGAGGCCACCGGGCTGCCGTCGCTGGCCGACGACTCCGGGCTTTGCGTCGACGCCCTCAACGGGATGCCCGGCGTCCTGTCGGCGCGGTGGGCGGGGACGAAGAAGGACGACCACGCCAACAACGAGCTGCTGCTCGAGCAGCTGGCCGACGTCCCCGACGAGCGCCGTGGCGCGCACTTCACCTGTGCGGTCGCGTTCGCCTACCCGGCCGGGGCGGGCGGCGTGGTGGAGCACGTCGTGCACGGCACCATGCCGGGCCGCGTGATCCGGGAGATGCGCGGCAGCGGTGGCTTCGGCTACGACGTGCTGTTCTGCGCCGACGGGCACGACCTGACCTCCGCCGAGCTGCCGCCGGACGAGAAGGACGCGATCTCGCACCGCGGCAAGGCGCTGCGCGAGATCGCCCCGCTGGTGGCCGACGTGCTCGCGGGACTGTAGCCGCGCCGCTACTCGTCGCCGCCGATGTCGACCTCGTAGGCCTCGTAGACGAGGTCGGCCCCGTGCTGCCGGTGCCGCACGATGCTGCCCAGCAGCTCGGTGCCCAGCTCGCGGATCCGCCGCACCTCGTCGCCGTCCACCGGCAGCCCCATCAGCGAGAGCAGGCCCTCGAGCCGTTCCCCGATCGCGACGTGGTCCTGCACGAGACGCGAGACCTGGCCGGCCAGCCGGGGAGCCCGCCGGGCCAGGTCCTGGTAGAGCCCGTCGGGACCCTCGGTGACCGCCAGGTGCTCGCGGAAGTCCCCGGCGAGCTCCAGCAGCGCGGCGTGCACCCGCTCCGCCCAGTGCCCGGCCAGGCCGGCCGGGGCCGGGGCCGACAGGGCTCGCTCGAGCGCGTTCAACGACTCGCGGAGCTCGGCGCGGCGGCGCCTCAGGTCCGCCAGCCGGGTGCGGTCGTCTGCGGACACGGATGCTGCCTGGCTCATGACACCTCCCGCAGGGCTGCCCGCCGTGGGGCACGACACCTGCGCCAAGCGAACTGCGTCCGGCGGCGCCCGGTCAAGGCCGAAGGTCCCGGGTTCGCCGTCAGAGCGTGACGACGACCTTGCCCTGGGGATGGCCGCCCTCGGAGAGCCGGTGTGCGTCGGCGATCTGGTCGAGGCTGAACGTCTCGGCGACCGTCACCCGGAGCGCGCCCTCGTCGACGAGCGAGGTCAGCGCGTCGAGGTGCTCGCGTTCCGGCCGCACGAACACGTAGCGCCCGCCGATCCCCAGCACCGTGGCCGCGTCGACGATCGAGACGACCCGCGAGGTGTCGTGCACCTGGGCGGGGGCGTCCTCGAGCGCGTCACCGCCGATCAGGTCGAGCACGGCGTCGACCTTGCCGCCGACGTCCTCGAGCTGCTTGGAGACCGGGCCGGCCGAGTAGTCGAGCACCTCGTCGGCGCCGAGCTCGCGCAGCCAGGCGTGGTTCGCGGGGGAGGCGGTGCCGATGACGGTCGCGCCGCGTGCCTTGGCGACCTGGACGGCGATGTGCCCGACCCCGCCGGACGCCGCGTGCACCAGGAGCCGGTCGCCGGCGCCGACCTGCAGCGCCTCGACGACGCCCTGGTGGGCGGTCAGGCCGACCAGCGGCAGCGCGGCGGCCTCCTGAAAGACAGCCCGGCCGGCTTGCGGGCCACGGTCCGCTCCGGTGCGGCGACCAGCTCGGCCGTCGTACCCAGGGCGATGTCGTCGCGCCGGACGTATCCGAAGACCTCGTCGCCGACCTCGAGACCGGTCCGGACGGCAGGCCCGACCGCCTCGACGACGCCCGCGGCGTCCCAACCCGGCACGATCGGCAGGTGGTGCGGGTAGGCGCCCTGCAGGTAGCCCTCGCGCACCTTCCAGTCGACGGGGTTCACGCTGGTCGCCCGGGCTCGGACGAGCACGGTGTCGGGGCCCACGGGCGGGTCGTTGATCTCGCGGACGGACAGCACGTCGGCGCCCCCGAAACGGTCGTAGACGGCAGCTCGCACAGCTCTGGCTCCTCTTCTGGATTGGTTTGTCCGGTCTCCTGGGTCAACCCCACCAGTGCCCCGAACCTTCCGCGATGAGACTCAGGTCTCGCTGCGGCGGGGCCCTTGCCCGTCGAACTCGGGACTTTCGCCCCGATGTGCGCGTCGGTTTCGTCCCGCACAGTTGACCCCATGTCCTCGAGCGGCCTGTCGATCCTGCGTGCGCGCGAGGGGGAGCCGTGGTTCCGGGCGAGCCCCCTCGCGGGGCTCGGCGTCGCCGGGCTGCTCTTCGTAGGCGTCTCGGTGCTGCGGTTCGCCGCGGACGACGCCGCCGACGCGAGCGTGATGCTCTACATGCTGCCCGTCGCCCTGATCGGGCTCGCCTTCGGACGCTGGGCAGGCGCGGTGGCCGGGCTGCTGGCGGTGGTGCTCACCGCCGCGTGGGTGCTGACCGTGGAGCTGGACCTGACGTGGGTCGGCTGGGCCTCCCGCGTCGTCCCGCCCCTGCTGCTCGGCGTGCTCATCGGCGACGCCTCGGACCGGCTCGCGGCCGCCGACGAGCAGCGCAGGATCCTCGAGGCGGCGGCGCAGCGGCACCGTGACGCCGCGGAGGTCAACGACACGCTGGTGCAGGGCATGGCAGCCGCCCGGTGGGCCTTCGAGGGCGGCCGGCACGAGGTCGGCATGCGCACCCTCGAGGAGACCCTGGCGCAGGGCCACGAGCTGGTGTCGAAGCTGCTGCGCGACGCCGACATGGGCGCCGACGGGCACCGCGGCACGCCGGTCGCCCGCTGAGGCGCGCTACGCACCGGGGTAGATGCGGTAGCCGCTCATCTGCTTGTGCTCGAACGCCTCGTAGAAGTCCTGGGCCGAGTCGGTGATCAGGTCCATCCGCTTCGTGCCCGTGGCCTGGAACGTCGCCACGACCAGCAGCCGGGCGATGCCGCGCCGGCGGTGCGCGGGGTGGACCGCCACGAACGACAGGTGCGACTGCAGCACCCCGTCGCCAAGGGCTTGCGCCCAGCCGATGACCTCCCCGTCCATCTCGGCGACGTAGGCGGATGCGCCGGGGGCGGTGCAGACGCGTCGTACGACGGTGGGGTCGGTCAGCGACGGCCACTGGACCGTCGTGGACAGCCGGGCGATGCCGGCGGCGTCGCCGTCCTCGAACGGCCGGATGTCCACGGTGCTCGATCCTGGGCTCACCGGGGCACCGTAGCGGGTCGGGTCGTGCGCTCGGAGAGATTCGAACTCTCACTGTCCAGGACCTAAACCTGGTGCCTCCTGCCAGTTGGGCTACGAGCGCGCGGGCGCCAGTCTAGGTGGCGAGGCCGAGGTCCTTGCGCAGCTTGGCGACGTGACCGGTGGCCTTGACGTTGTACTGCGCCAGCTCGATCCGGCCCTCCTCGTCGACGACGAACGTCGAGCGGATCACGCCCTCGACCACCTTGCCGTAGAGCTTCTTCTCCCCGAAGGCGCCCCAGGCCTGCATGACGGCCTTGTCGGGGTCGGAGAGCAGCGTGATCGTCAGGGCGTCGCGCTCGCGGAACTTCGCGAGCTTCTCCGGCTTGTCGGGGGAGATGCCGAGCACCTCGTAGCCGGAGGCCCGCAGCGAGTCGAGCGAGTCGGTGAAGTCGCAGGCCTGCTTGGTGCAGCCCGGCGTCATCGCCGCCGGGTAGAAGTACACGATCGCCTTCCGGCCGCGCAGGTCCGACAGCGACACCGTCTCCCCGGTGTCGGCGGGCAGGGTGAAGTCGGGTGCGGTGTCCCCGGGGGCGAGGCGGTTGTCGCTCACGGCTGTCCTCTCGGGTCGGTGCCACGGATCGGCACCAACCTATCGAGCGGGACCCACGCCCGTTCGATCCCCTCGTGCTGGGTACCTCTCGTGCAGGTAACCTTCGACTCGGTGACGCCTGCCCTGCCCGCTGTGGGCCCGGACGGCGGCGCCGGACCGCCCCATGATGAGGAGATGACCGTGGCCAACGACCAGAAGTCGCCGGACTCGCTCGAGACCGAGATCGAGCAGACGCGCGAGCGGCTGGCCTCCACGATCGACCAGCTGGTCTACCGCGCCAGCCCGAAG
>JBQCEF010000602.1:0-2907 GCA_051960495.1 Nocardioides sp.
GGTAGTCGTCGAAGACGGCCGCGTAGACCGGCCAGACGGTCTGCGCCTCGCGGTCGTCGGCGGACTCCTGCACCGTGAGACGCACCATGCACCGGTTCTACCACCGCGCAGGGACGCCGACGGTTACGCCCGCAACACCCTCTCCATCGGCCGGCCCTTGGCGAGCTCGTCGACCAGCTTGTCGAGGTAGCGGATCTTCTGCATCAACGGGTCCTCGACGTTCTCGACCCGGACCCCGCACACGGAGCCGGTGATCAGCGACGCGTTCGGGTTCATGGGTGCCGCGGCGAAGAAGTCCTCGAACGTCGTGCCGTCGTCCAGGTGCCGGCCCAGCGCGGCGTCGTCGTACCCGGTGAGCCACTCGATGACCTGGTCCAGCTCGGCCTTGGTCCGGCCCTTCTTCTCGACCTTCGCGAGATAGAGGGGGTAGACCGACGCGACGCTGCTGGTGAAGATCCGGCTCACGGTGTCGAGGGTACGACGCAGCCGCTCACCAGCCGAGCCGCACGGGCGGCAGCTCGTCCCGGTCGTGCGAGACCGCCTCCTCCAGGACACGCCGGGCCGCCGCCATCTCCCCCGGGCCGGCGAGGCCGGTCCACTGCGCCTCGATGCGCTGCTGCGTCCGCACGCTCAGGGCGACCGCGTCCTCGCCCCGTCCCGTGAGGCGGACGGGCTTGCTGCGGGCGTCCGCACTCGCGTCGACGTACTCGACGTAGCCCTCGTCCAGCAGGTGTGAGATCACGCGCGCCGCGCCCTGCTTGGTCATGCCGAGCTGCGGCGCCATCGCGCTGGCGGTGTCGCGGCCGTTGAGCACCGCGTTGAGGGCGAATCCATGCACCGGGCGCAGCCGCGGGTGCCCATTGGCATTGAGCTCGCGGTGGAGCTCCTCGAGGGCGACGGTCATCGCCATCGACAGCAGCCGGACCAGGGGGATGTCGTCCACGGCGTCAGGCGGTCCACGGCACGGGCACCGGGTCCCCGTCGCCGACGGTGGCCCTCGCGCCGGGCCGGCCGACGGTCAGCGTGGTCGCCGGGCCGGCACCTGCGGCGGCGATCGTCCGGACTGCGCCGGCGGGCAGCTTGACGGCGTCTCCCTCGGGGACGTCGTACGGCGTGCCCTCGACCTCGACGCGCAGCGCGCCGTGCAGAACGACCACGAGCTGGTCGGTGTCGATGGCGTGCCGCGGACCGGCGCTGCCCTCCGGCAGCTCGGTGCGCCAGACCGCGACATCGAGGTCCGGCGCGGTGGTGGGGCTGGCGAGCGTGCGCATGGTCGCCGCCGGGGTGGCCACGGCGCGAGCTGCTTCGAGCGGGACGTGCAGGGTCATGATGGTTCTCCTTCTCCTCCCCCGGCGTGGATAGACAACTTCGTTGTCGTTCTTGAAGCGTAGGGCTCGCAAGGCGGAAAGACAACACGGTTGTCCATCTGGTCTGGTCAGGACTTGCCTCGCTTGCGCACGCCCCGATCGGGTAGGGGGAGGGCATGCTCGTCGACCCCGCCGCACGTGCCGCCGCGTCCGCGGGTGGGCAGATCCTGCGCGCCGCGACCAGGTTCGTCACGGCGCGGCCCGCGGCCAAGCCGCTGCATCCCCGCGGCTCGGTCGTGCGCGGCACCCTGCGCCGGTTGGGCGCCGACGAGGCAACCGGCGCGGCCTGGCTCGACGAGGCCGGTGACGACCAGGTGCTGGTGCGGCAGTCCCGCGCCGTCGGCCTCCCCCGTCCCGCCCCGGACATCTTCGGTCTCGCGCTCCGGGTACCGGTCGGGGGCGGCGGACGCGGCGACCTGCTGTTCGCCTCGACCGGGCTCGGCCGGCTGACGCGGTTCACGCTGACCGCCGCGTTGTCGCCGTACGGCCGGCCGATGACGACGTTGCTGCCCTACCGGACGCCCGCCGGTCCCGTGGTGCTGGCGGCGGTGTTCCGCGACGAGCGCACCGTCTCGCTGGCCTGGGCGCTGCGGGCCGGCAGGTGGCACCCGTTCGCCGAGCTGAGCCTCGAGGAGACCCCGGTCGACGAGGCGGACGCGCCGGTGTCGTTCGACCCGGTCCGGAACGCGCTGCCCGGCCTGGAGATCTACCCCTGGGTACGACGCCTCCGCGAACCGTCGTACGCCACCGCGCGCCGCTCGCGCCGCCCCTGACCACCCCGATCCAGCCGGCGTTCTCGGCCCTCCCGGTCGTGATCCGGACTTGGCGCGTCCGGTGCTCGGCGCGGTCGTAGCATGACTGAGTAAGGCCTAACCAGACCCAGGGGCCCCACCGGACCCCGCAGGAAGAAGGCGCAGCGTGACCAAGCAGGTCAAGCAGCTCGATCGCGTGATCATCCGGTTCGCCGGTGACTCCGGCGACGGGATGCAGCTCACCGGCGACCGGTTCACCCAGGAGACGGCGACGTTCGGCAACGACCTGTCGACGCTGCCGAACTTCCCCGCCGAGATCCGGGCCCCGCAGGGCACGCTGCCGGGGGTGTCGTCGTTCCAGGTGCACTTCGCCGACCACGACATCCTCACCGCCGGGGACGCCCCCGACGTGCTGGTCGCGATGAACCCCGCCGCGCTGAAGGCGAACCTCGGTGACATGGCGCCGGGCACGGCGATCATCGTGGACTCCTACGACTTCAACAAGCGCAACCTGGCCAAGGCCGGGTATGAGTCCAACCCGCTGGAGGAGGACGGCCCGGGGTCGCTGGCCGAGCAGCACAACCTCTCGGTGCTGGACCTGACCGGGATGACGGTCGAGGCGGTCAAGGAGTTCGGGCTGTCGCGCAAGGACGCCGCCCGGGCCAAGAACATGTTCGCCCTCGGGTTGTTGTCGTGGATGTACGGCCGCCCGGTCGAGACCACGATCGACTTCCTCAACGCCCGCTTCGCCAAGGCCCCCGACATCCGCGACGCCAACATCACCGCGT
>JBQCEF010000603.1:0-9385 GCA_051960495.1 Nocardioides sp.
CTCGACGTGCAGGACCTCGGCGCCGACTTCGTCGCCTTCACCGGCCACAAGGTCTACGGGCCGACCGGCGTCGGCGTGCTGTGGGGTCGCTACGACCTGCTCGCCGCGCTGCCACCGTTCCTCGGCGGCGGCGAGATGATCGAGACCGTCACGATGGAGCGGTCGACGTACGCCCCGATCCCGCACCGCTACGAGGCCGGCACACCGCCGATCGTGGAGGCCGTCGGGCTCGGCGCAGCCGTCGACTACCTCTCGGCCCTCGGCATGGAGAACGTCCGGGCCCACGAGGAGGCCATCACCGCGCACGCGCTCGAGGCGCTCGCGACCGTGTCGGGGCTGACCGTGCTGGGCCCGCAGGACGCCACCGCTCGCGGTGGCGCGATCTCCTTCGAGATCGACGGCATCCACCCGCACGACGTGGCGCAGGTGCTCGACAGCCGCGGCATCGCGGTGCGGGCCGGCCACCACTGCGCGAAGCCGGCGCACAAGCGGTTCGGGGTGCAGAGCTCGACGCGGATGTCGTCGTACCTCTACACGACTCCTGCCGAAATAGACGCGCTCATCGAGGGGTTGGAGTACACCAAGAAGTACTTCCGGGTGGGCTGAAGGAGCCATGGACCTCGACACGCTGTACCAGGAGATCATCCTGGACCACTACAAGAACCCGCTGCACGCAGGGCTCCGCGAGCCCTACGAGGCCGAGGTGCACCATGTGAACCCGACCTGCGGCGACGAGATCACGCTGCGGGTGCACCTGTCCGGCACGGGCGCCGACGCGGTCGTCGAGGATGTGTCCTACGACGCGGAGGGCTGCTCGATCAGCCAGGCGTCGACGTCGGTGATGAGCGACCTCGTCATCGGCAAGCCCGTGGCCGAGGCCGTCGGGATCCTCGAGGAGTTCCAGACCCTCATGCAGGGCCGTGGCACCGTCGAGCCCGACGAGGAGGTGCTGGAGGACGGCATCGCCTTCGCCGGCGTCGCAAAGTTCCCGGCCCGGGTGAAGTGCGCGCTGCTGTCCTGGATGGCCTGGAAGGACGCGACCTCGCGGATCCTCGACGCCATGCCGGACGCGGCCCCAGAGACCACGACGAAGGAGCAGGCATGACCGACTCGCACACCGACCTCCCCGAGGTCGACACCTCCGGCGGCACCGCCACCGTCACCAAGGACGACGTCACCGAGGCGATGAAGGACGTCGTGGACCCCGAGCTCGGGATCAACGTCGTCGACCTCGGTCTCGTCTACGACGTGCACCTCGACGAGTCCAGCAACGTCGTGCTCGACATGACGCTGACGTCGGCTGCCTGCCCGCTGACCGACGTGATCCAGGACCAGACCAACCAGGCGCTCGAAGGTCTGGTCAACGACGTGACGATCAACTGGGTCTGGATGCCGCCGTGGGGTCCGGACAAGATCACCGACGACGGCCGCGAGATGCTGCGCGCCCTCGGTTTCAACGTCTGACCGGCGGGACGTCATACGGTAGGTGGCCTATGAGCCTCGATTCGTATGACGTCCGGTGAGCCGGACCGTCCTGGTGCCCGCGGAGCGGGTGGAGCGCTGGTTCGCGAACTTCGCCGACCGGCACGGGGCGCCTCGGCTGGACGTGAGCGACGGCGGGCTCGTCGCCGAGGCTCCGGACGGGTCCGTCGCGCGAGCGGTTCTTCCGTTCGGGCGGTCGTACGACGGGCCTCCCGACGTGGCGGCGTTCGGCGGCCGGGTCCGCGAACCGGCGCACTGGGGGATCCTGCTCGTCCGCAAGGGCGGATTCGCCGTCGCGGTGGTCGACGGCACCGAGGTGACCGGCTCCAAGGTCGGCCAGCGGCACGTGCAGGGCCGCACCAAGGCGGGGGGCCAGAGCCAGCAGCGGTTCGCCCGACGCCGGGACAACCAGGCTCGGCAGGCCTACGAGGCGGCCGCTGACCACGCCCACCGGGTGCTCCTCGCCGAGGGAGGCCGGCTCGAGGCGCTGGTGTGCGGGGGAGACCGCGCCGCCGTCGAGCAGGTGCTCGCCGACCCGCGCCTCACGGGCCTCGCGGAGCTGCGCGTGGAACCCTGGCTCGCCGTCCCCGACCCGCGCCGGTCGGTCCTCGACCAGAGCGTGCGTGACGGCGCGTCGATGCGGGTGCTGCTGGACGATTGGGGCGTCCCGGACGCATCGGGGTAAAGAATCTCCTGTTTCTCGGGTAAAGGTCTTTCGGTCCTACCGCGACGACCGGGTCGACCCGTTACCTTCCCGTAGGACTGCGCTCTGGGCGCAGCATCGAGGGAGGGAATACCCCAGTGAACTTCATGACCAGATCCCGGGCCGCTGCGTTCGGGATGGCCGGCGCCCTTGCGCTCGGCACCATCGCTTCAGTTGGCGTGATCGCCCCCGCGAACGCCGCCAGCTCCAAGTACACCTGCCAGCTCACCAGCGGGCCGACTCCGCTCGACATCGTCGGGACGATGGACCTGCCGAGCTCGGCGGCCCCCGGCGAGAGCCTGACGGCGCTCCCGACGACCCTGGGCGTCACGCTGCCCGGCGCGCTCACCACGATCCTCACCCAGCTGGGGATCACCGACGTCGCCGGTTCGGTGACCGGTGCCGAGTTCCCGATCGGCAACACCGGCAAGAGCTTCACCTCGGGCGCGCTGACCGAGCCCGGTCAGACGCTGACCGCGGGCAGCCCTGCCGCGCTGCTCGGGAAGGGCACGTCCTCCGGGACGGCGCCCAGCGCTCCGGGCACCTACAAGGTGATAATGCCGAGCAGCTTCACGTTCGTGCCGACCGGCGGCGCGCTTCCGCCGATCCCCTGCACGACCAACGCGCCAGTCTCGCTCGGCTCGTTGGTCGTCGGTGACGGCACCGCGACCAAGGCCACCTCGACGACCGTGGCGAAGCTCAAGAACGCCCCGATCACCAAGGGCGAGCACCCGAAGATCGTCGCCAAGGTCCGCACCGGCGGCGACCCGGCCACCGGCAAGGTCATCGCCAAGGAGGGCAGCAAGGTCCTCAAGACCGCCACGCTGAACAGCAAGGGCAAGGCCGTCCTGAAGCTGCCGGTGCTCAAGGCCGGGCTGCACAAGATCGTGGTGAAGTACAAGGGCAACGCCACGACGAAGGCCAGCAAGGACGTGCTGAAGTTCCGCACCAAGGGCTGAGGTCCTAGCAGCACGTCGCGTCCGCCCGTCCCGGTGCTCACCGGGGCGGGCGGAGTGCGTTGCCGGGCCCGACGACTCAGTCCTCGACGCCGCGGGCGACCAGCGCCTCGCCGAGGGCGTCCGCGTGACGCAACGACCGCACGATCAACGGGACGGCGAACGCCCGGGGGCTGGCGCTCAGGCCGCGGGCGAGCTGGGCCTCCCGGACCTCCTCGGCCAGGCCGACCACGACCGGCACGCTCCGCACGCCGAGGGCGAGCACCAGCCCCACGCGCTCCGGGTCGACGCCCAGGCGGCGCAGCGGCCGGCACGTCGTGACGATCGCGTCCACCATGGCGGTGGTCCGCGTCGTGAGCGTGACCAGTGCCGCGAGCAGCACCAGCACCGCCAGCACGCCGAGCACGACCACCGCACGCTGCCAGCCGCTGACGACGACGTGGAAGACGGCGGCCGCGCCCGCGATCCACACCAGCGGCCGGAGCTGGGCGAGCGCGGTGCGCAGGGGGATCCGCGCCACGGCGTACGCCGTCAGCACCGCGGCGAGCGCCAGGCCGACCTGCCACACCTCGTCGAGGAGCACCGAACCGATCCCGGCGACCAGCATGACGAGCAGCTTGACCCCTGCGGGTGCGCGGTGCAGCGCCGACTGCCCCGGCCGGTAGAGGCCGAGGCCGGTCATGCCATCAGCTTCCGGTAGTGACGTACCGCGGACTCGGGGAGGTCGTCGGCGACCAGCCGCCCGCCGTCGAAGACGAGCACCCGGTCGAACCCGGCCAGCAGCTCCAGGTGGTGGGTGACCAGGACGACCTGCTGGGGGAGCGACTCGACGATGCGGGCGATCAGCTGCGCGTTGCGCAGGTCCAGCAACGTGGTCGGCTCGTCCATCACGAGCAGCGCGGGTTCGGTGACCAGCACCGCCGCTAGTGCCAGCAGCTGTTTCTGACCGCCGGAGAGCAGGTGCGCCGGGTGGTCTGCGTGCCCGGCGAGGCCGTACGACGCGAGCGCCGCCTCCACCCGGCGGGCCACCTCCGTCCGCGACAACCGCCGACGGCGCAGGCCGAACGCGATGTCCTCCGCCACGGTCGGCATCACGATCTGGGCGTCCGGATCGGTGAAGCAGAACCCGACCCGGCGCCGGACCTCGCGGCCGTCGGCACGGGTGTCGAGACCGTCCACGGACACCGTGCCGGAGCTCGGCAGCACCAGGCCGTTGAGCAGCCGGGCGAACGTCGACTTGCCGGACCCGTTGGCGCCGATCACGCCGACCCGCTGCTCGCTCAGGCGGACGGTCACGTCGGCCAGGACGGTCCGCGCGGAGGCCTGCTCGCCGTACCGGTGGCTGACTCCGCTCACCTCGATCACGGGCATCGCTGCACCACCATCGCGACGCCCTGGCCGCCCCCGACGGCGATCCCAGCGAGGCCGAGCTCGCCGGCGTCCCCGCGAACGAGCTGCGAGAACAGCCGCACCGCCAGGACGGCACCGGAGGCGCCCCACGGATGGCCGAGCGCGAGCGCCCCGCCCTCGGGGCAGACTCGCGACTCGTCGAGCCCGAGCAGGTCGCAGCACGCCAGCACCTGGCAGGCGAAGGCCTCGTTGAGCTCGATGACGTCGAGGTCCCCGAGCCCGACACCGGCCCGGTCCAGAGCGGCCCGGACCGCCGGGACCAGGCCGGTGCCCGGCCGGCGCGGGTCGACGCCGGCGGTCGCCGTGGCGAGCACCCGCAGGCCGGGAAGGCCGGAACCCGCATGGCTCCGCGCGTCGAACAGCGCGACCACCGCGGCGCCGTCGTTCACGCCGCACGCGTTGCCCGCGGTCACCGTGCCGCCCTCCCGGAACGCCGGCCGCAGCCGGCCCAGCCGCTCGACGGTCAGCCCGGAGCGGACCCGCTCGTCGCGACGGACGCCGGCGACCGGCACGATCTCGGCGTCGAAGCCGCCCGCCTCCTGGGTCCGGGCTGCCCGCCCGTGGGACCGCGCAGCGTACTCGTCCTGCCGCAGCCGGCCCACCCCGCACTCCTCGGCGAGCAGGTCCGCGGCCACCCCCATGTCCGGGTCGCCCAGCGAGGCCGGCGCGAACGGCGCGCGCTCGTAGCGGACCGGTTCCTCACCCGGCCGTGGCGGCCAGAACCGCCACGGTGCCGTCGACGCGGACTCCACCCCGCCCGCCAGGACGAGTCCATCCTCGGCCCGGAGGCGGCTGACGGCGACGTCCACGGCGGCCAGCCCGCTCCCGCACTGCCGGTCGACGGTGAGAGCGGGGACCTCGACGGGCAGGCCGGCGGCGAGCGCCGCGACCCGGGCCACGTCCCCGCCGGGGCCCATGCAGTTGCCGAGCACCACGTCGCGCGGTGGGAGGCCACCCAGCTCGTCCTGCAGCGAGGTCGTGAGCGCGGCCAGCACCGGAGCGGCGAGGCCGGCCGCCGAGACGTCCGCGAACGCCTGGCCCGCCGTCCCGATCGCGGTCCGCAGGGCACCCACGATCACCGGCGCGTGCGCCGCGGCATGTCCGGCGGGGGAGGAGTGCGTCATGGTGCGCCCCACGCTAGAGCGACACCGTGTCCCCGCGGGCGCCAGGTCACGGGATCCGCCGCGGCCGGGGGGCGTCCGCCACCAGGGCGGCGAGCCCGGCGCGGTCCAGCTTGCCCGCATCCGTCAGCGGCGGGTCCGGGCAGTGGAACCACAGGCGCGGCCGGGCCGCGGGTGCCAGCAGCCTCCGGGCGAGGTCGGCCAGCTCGTCCTTGTCGTCGGCGGCGGTCAGCACGGCCGCCACGACGGCGCCCAGCTCCGGGTGCGGCACCCCGACGACCGCCACGTCGCCGCGGGCCGCCGGTGCGAGCACGGCCTCGATGTCGGCGACCTGGACCGTCGCGCCGCCTGTGGTCACCGCGTCGGCGCGGCCGTGCACCACGAGGCGGTCACCGTCGAGCTCCCCCCGGTCCCCGACGGTGGCGAACCCGTCGCCGTCGCGTCGCAGCGCGCCGGCGGGTCCCCGGTAGTCGCTGCACAGGTACGGCGAGCGGACCCAGATCTCCCCGGAACGGATCCGTGCCCGCACCCCGGGGAAGAGGCGCAGCGCGTCGGCGTGCGGGCCCCAGGCGACGAACGACAGCTCCGCGGCCCCGTAGTAGTGGTGGACCGCGGCCCCGGAGACGCGGGCGCGGTCGTGCAGGCCCGGACCGAGGCGGTCGCCCGCGACGATCACCGTCAGGCCCGCGAGGTCGTGGGCGTCGAGTGCCCGGGCGAGTGCCGCCGGGGTGATACCGGGGTGCGTGGCGGTCGCCGGCGAGGGCGCCAGGCGCGCGCCGGCGAACGCCGCGTGGACGACCGCGAACAGGTTCATCGACGCGGTGAGCGGCCCCGGGACCCAGATCCGCGCCGCGGGCCCGATGCCGGCGAGCTCCGACACCGCCGCGAACGACGCCGTCCACGAGTGCGTCGTACGCACCACCGCGCGGGGCTCGACCAGCGAGCCGGAGGTCCGCAGCAGCACCGGTGACCCGGCGTGGTGCGCGGCACGGAACGCCGCGACCGGGTCCTCGGCGGCGGCGAGGTCGACCGGCCGCTCAGACGGTCGACGACTCCGGCTCACGCTTCGCCCGCTCGTGTCCCAGCAGCCCGGGGTAGGCGGCGTGCACGCCGCGCGCGACCAGCGCCGCGACGACGACCTTCACGGCGTCGCCGGGGAGGTAGATCCACAGCGCCACCGCCGCGGCAGGCAGGCTCAGCCCGAGCACGATCGCCATGCCGATGATGCCGCCGGCGTACACGACCACGACGCCGCCGATGGTGTTGGCGACCAGCCCCCAGTGCAGCTTGTACGTCGGGCCGGCACGTTCGCTGAGCCAACCGAGGACGTACGCGCCGACGGGGTAGGCCAGCAGGAACCCGGCCGAGGCGCCGAAGAACACCCCGAGACCGCCCCGGCCCCCGGCCAGCAGCGGCAGGCCGACCGCCACGAGGGCCAGGAACAGCAGCAGCGAGAGCGCGCCACGCCGGGCGCCGAGGATGGACCCGGCGAGCATGACGCCCAACGACTGCGCGGTGATCGGGACCCCGAAACCGGGCGGGGTGAAGGCGGGGACGATGCCCAGCGCGGCCACGAGGCCGGCGAAGGTCGCGACCAGCGCGAGGTCGCGCGAGGAGGTGCGGGGAGCGGAAGCCACGGCGGCCGCCTTTCACGACTGGGTCCGAGACGCGGCGCCAGTCTAGGGCGTGGTTACGAGACCGAAACCGCTGGTCCGGTCCTCGGGCACCCGGGCCTCACAGCGACGAGGCGCCGAAGGTGTCACACCCGCGGACCGTCCCGGAGCTCATCCCCTTCTTGAACCAGCGCATCCGCTGCTCGGCCGAGCCGTGCGTCCACTGGTCGGGGTTCACCCGCCCGGAGGTGCGCTGCTGGATCCGGTCGTCGCCGACGGCCCGGGCGGCGTCGAGCGCGTTCGCGATGTCCTGGTCGGTCAGGTCGAGGATGTAGGGCTGGCCGTTCTCGTCGGGCACCTCGGTGGCGTACTTCGTCCACACGCCGGCGAAGCAGTCGGCCTGCAGCTCGAGGCGGACGGCGTCGCTCTGCGGGCCCCGCTGGGTGCGCACCTTGCCGAGCGTGCCGAGCAGGTCCTGCACGTGGTGCCCGTACTCGTGGGCCAGGACGTAGGCCTCCGAGAACAGGCCGCCTTTCGCGCCGAGCTGTCCCTGGAGCATGTCGCGGAAGAACGTCTTGTCGAGGTAGACGTGCTTGTCGACGGGGCAGTAGAACGGCCCGACGTCCGCGGTGGCGCCGCCGCAGCCGGTGTCGGTGGACCCGGAGAAGACGGTCGTGACCGCCTCCTGGTACTGGGTCCCGGTCTGCTTTGGCAGGGCCTGCGCCCAGTACGCCTGGATCGCGTTGACGTCGGCGAGCAACGAGCAGTCGCGGTCCTGGTTGGCGTCCGCGCCCGTCCTGCACTTGTCGAGCGAGACGGTGCTGCCGCCGTCCTGCGGCCCCGCGGAGGGGGACCCGCCTCCGCCGCCGAGCTGGGTCTGCAGCAGCACGATGATGATCAGGATCACCAGGCCGCCGATCCCGCCACCGACGCGCATCCCGCCACCACCGCCGCCGAGGCCGGGGAAGCCACCGCCACCGCTGCGGCCGCCGCCGCTGCGGACCTCCATCTGGCTGCGGTCCAGCCGGGCCTTCGGGTTGTAGCGCATGCAGGGCTCCTGTCGTGTGCCGCGTAGACTAGTCGCATGACTCGTGAGCCGGACTGACCAGCGCCGACGTTCCTGGTCCGCACCTACCCGCTCACCCTCGAGGTTCCCCACACATGATCACCGCACACCAGGTCGAGGTGCGCGCCGGCGCGCGCCTGCTGATGTCCGACGTCACGTTCCGGGTCGCCGCCGGCGACAAGATCGGCCTGGTCGGCCGCAACGGCGCCGGCAAGACGACCCTCACCAAGATCCTCGCCGGCGAGGCCCTGCCCGCGGCCGGCTCGGTGACCTCCACCGGCTCGGTGGGCGACCTGCCCCAGGACCCGCGCAGCGGCGACCCGGAGATGTCCGCGCTCGACCGCATCCTCTCGGCCCGCGGCCTCGACGAGGTCGTGCGCCGGTTGCGGGAGGCCGAGCTGGAGATGGCCTCCGACGACCCGGAGCGCCGCGACCGGGCGATGCGCCGCTACACGCGCGCCGACGCCGAGCTGCACGCCGGCGGCGGCTACGCGGCGGAGGCCGAGGCCCGCCAGATGGCCGCGAGCCTCGGCATCGAGGACCGGATCCTCTCCCAGCCGATCCGCACCCTGTCCGGCGGCCAGCGCCGCCGGGTGGAGCTGGCGCGGATCCTCTTCTCGGGCGCGGAGACGCTGCTGCTCGACGAGCCGACCAACCACCTCGACGCCGACTCGATCGTGTGGCTGCGCGAGTTCCTGCGCACCTACAAGGGCGGGCTCATCGTGATCAGCCACGACGTCGCGCTGCTCGAGGCGTGCGTCAACAAGGTGCTGCACCTCGACGCCAACCGGGCGGAGGTCGACACCTACAACATGGGCTGGAAGGCCTACCTGACCCAGCGCGAGACCGACGAGAAGCGCCGCAAGCGCGAGCGACTGAACGCCGAGAACAAGGCGAAGACGCTCACCGACCAGGCCAACAAGATGCGGGCCAAGGCCACGAAGGCCCAGGCAGCCCAGTCGATGCTCAAGCGCGCCGAGCGACTGATGGAGGGCGTCGAGGCCGAGCGCCGCCACGACCGGGTCGCGAAGATC
>JBQCEF010000604.1:0-9500 GCA_051960495.1 Nocardioides sp.
GCGTCGGCGACAAGATCACGCTGCCGCTCGCCCCGCTGGTCGCCGCCTGCGGCGTCGCGGTGCCGCAGCTGTCGGGCAGGGGCCTGGGCCACACCGGCGGCACCCTGGACAAGCTCGAGTCGATCCCCGGCTGGCAGGCGTCGCTGTCCAACGAGGCGATGATGCGCCAGCTCGAGGACGTGGGCGCCGTGATCTGCGCTGCCGGTGCCGGGCTCGCCCCCGCCGACAAGAAGCTCTACGCGCTGCGCGACGTGACCGGCACCGTCGAGGCGATCCCGCTGATCGCCTCCTCGATCATGAGCAAGAAGATCGCGGAGGGGACCGGCGCGCTGGTGCTCGACGTCAAGGTCGGCAGCGGCGCCTTCATGAAGGACCTCGACAAGGCGCGCGAGCTCGCCGAGACGATGGTCGCGCTCGGCACCGACGCCGGGGTCACCACGGTCGCGCTGCTCACCGACATGGCGACGCCGCTCGGCCTGACCGTCGGCAACGCGCTCGAGGTGCGCGAGTCCGTCGAGGTGCTCGAGGGCGGGGGTCCGGCCGACGTGGTCGAGCTGACCCTGGCTCTGGCCCGGGAGATGCTGCAGGCCGCCGGCTCCGACGTCGACCCCGCCGACAAGCTGGCCGACGGCTCGGCGATGGACGCGTGGCGCCGGATGATCGCGGCCCAAGGTGGCGATCCGTCAGCTCAGCTGCCCACCTCGCGCGAGTCCCACGTGGTGGTCGCGCCCGCCGGCGGGGTGCTCACCAAGCTCGACGCCCTCGCGGTCGGGCTGGCCTCGTGGCGCCTCGGTGCGGGCCGGGCCCGCAAGGAGGACCCGGTGCAGGCCGGGGCGGGTGTCGAGCTGCACGCCAAGCCGGGGGACACCGTCGTCGAGGGCCAGCCCCTGATGACGCTGCACACCGACGAGGCGGACCGGTTCGAGCGGGCGCAGGCGGCCCTCGACGGCGGGGTCGAGATCGAGCCGCAGGGCACGCCGTACGAGCCGACGCCGATCGTCATCGACCGCGTCTCGGCCTGACCTGCGCCGCCCTCGCCCGGTTTACCCGGGGCCTGCCGTGGCACAAGGTGGGGTACCGGAAAGGCTCACCCCGCCCGCGAGGAGAAACGCATGGACCCGACCGAGAACCCGCCTCTGATCGTCCGCGCGACGAAGCGGCTCGAGGACGCCGGTGCGCTCGACGGGCCGGTGCGCGCGGTGGAGCCTTGGATCCGGAGCTGGTTCGGCAGCGGGACGCGCGGCGCGCTCCTGCGGGGCGACTGGCTCGGCCACGCGCTTCACCCGGTGCTCACCGACGCCGCCGTCGGCACCTGGGTGTCCGCCACGCTGCTGGACGTGCTCGGTGGGGAGGAGATGGCGCCGGCGGCCCAGCGGCTGATCGGGCTGGGACTGCTCTCCGCGGGACCGACCGCGTGGACGGGTTGGGCCGAGTGGTCCGCCGCCGGCCCGCGCGCCAAGCGGGTCGGGCTCGTGCACGCCGTGACCAACGGGGTGGCGATCGGTGCGTACGCCGCGTCGTGGGTCGCACGTCGACGTGGTCGGCACGGCACCGGGCGCCGGTTGGCGCTGGCGGGCACGAGCGTGGCGGGTGTCGGCGCCTACCTCGGCGGCCACCTCGCGGTCGCCCGCAAGGTCGGGACCTACGACCCGGCGTACGACGAAGCCGCCGCCGACGCGTGAGCGAACCGGTCAGGCAGGGTCGGGACCGTCGACGTTGAACACCGGCTCGCCGCTGCCCGCGCGGACGACGATGACCGTGGACTCCGCCGAGGTCGGGTTGCCCTCGCGGTGCACCGTGTGCGGCGGGATGAACAGGAAGTCGCCCGGCTGCGCCTCGACGACGTCGCGCCCGTCCGGCCCCGACTCCATGCGCATGGCGCCCGACATCACGTAGATGTGGCTCTCGTAGTCCCCGTGGTGGTGCCATCCGGAGACCATCCCGGCCTCGGTCGTGACGTGACCGGCCCAGCTCCGCTCGGTGCTGACGGCCTGCTCCCGGTGCATGCCCGGCGTCGGTTGTCCCTCCGACCGGTCCTCGGGCCGGATCAGCCGGACCCGCTCTTGATCGCTCACAGCACTCCTCGTGTGGCCGCCCCGCGCCGCTAGCGTGCTCGTTGTGGCGAGGCGCGTCAAGGCCGGCTCGTCCGTGGCCGGCGCTCAGCATCTGCAGCTCTGGCGCAGCCGGACTCTACTCACCGGGCCCCTGGATCTCAGCGGGCTTCAGGCCCACGGTTCGGCACCCACCGCAGCGTCATGTCGGGGAGACCCTCCATGTTGCGCGCACCATCGTCGGTGTCGAGGACGGCAAACCCGTGACGCTGGTAGAACGCACGGGCATCGGTGTTCTCCTGGAAGACACGCAGCGAAACCCCTTCGGGGCTGTGGCGCCTGACCTCATCCAGCAGGAGCGTGCCGATCCCCCGTCGACGGACGTCCGGCCGCAGATACAGATCCTCGAGCGTGTCACCGTCAAGGGCCGCATAGCCCACGATCTCCGCATCGAGCATGGCGACCCAGGTCCGGCACTGTCTGAGGACGACGTCGCTGACCCAGGCGGTGACCTGCTCGTGGTTGCGCTTCTGCGGCGGTAGATAGGGCATGGTCGCCGACCGAGACATCATGTGGATGCCGGCGATCGCAGCGGCATCGTCCGTCTCCGCGAGACGGATCCGAGTCCTGCCAGCACCACGCACGGCGGCAACCTACAGAGCCGGGAAGGCTCGATCCAGCGAATTGCTCGCGAACCGCCGTCAGCAGCGTACAAGCGTGGTCAGCTCACTGGGAACTGGCCAGCCGACGCAGCTGGGCGGCGGCGTCTCGCTGCACGGGGGGACCGTGGCCGACGAGGATGACCCGGGGGTCCAGCGCGGCGAGCTTGCGAACCGACGCCTCGGCTGTCTGCATGTCCACGGTGAACTCCCGCATCGGGCCTTCCAGCCCGGTGATGGTGGTGGTGAGGGCGTCGCCGGCGACGAGCACCCGCGACTCGGTGTCGAAGACGGCGATGTGGCCGGGGGTGTGACCAGGCGTGCCGATCACTTGCAGGCCGAAGATCTCCCGGCAGTCTGCAACAGGGTGGAACGGCCACCACTTGCCAAAAGATTTCGTGTCTGCCGCGCCCGCGTAGAGGGCCGCGCCCGGAGCCCGAGCGGTGACCTCCGTCAAGCCGCCGAAGTGGTCGCCGTGGGCGTGGGTGATCAGGATGTGGCGCACGCGATCCCACCCGGTGCCGGCGGCTCCCAGCACTGCTCCGATCTCGTCCACACGGCTGCCGAAGCCGCAGTCGACCAGAGCCGCCTCGCGGCCGCGCACGAGCACGTAGGCCGACACATAGGCGAAGTCGACGCGCCACCAGTCCAGCCCGGCCGCGGATCCGCTACGGCCCGGGCCGCTGGCAACATCGGTCCCGTCGTCGTCGGTGCTGCAGGCCGCCCCGAGCCCGAGCACCGCAACCCCGAGGACGCCCTTGCCTGCCTGCACAAGGAACCACCGCCGCCCCAAGGCGCCCGTCGCGGTCGCTGACATACATGAAGGGTGCTGCGACCGCGCACGGCGGTCAACAGGGGCGCCCGGTGAGATCCTCGACCCGTGAAGATCAACGAGACCGCCCTGTCCCTGAACGTCGCCGACCCCGCGGCGTCCGCGGAGTTCGCCAAGCGGCACTTCGGGTTCACCGAGGTCATGTCCGGTGACGGCTTCGTGTCGCTGGCGCACCCGTCCACCGGGCCGAACGTGGTGTTCCTGCGCACCGGGCTCGCGACGTTCAAGCCCGCCTCGATCGCCGGGCCCGCCGGCCAGGGCCTGCTGATCGCCTTCGTCGTCGACGACCTCGACGCAGAGTTCGCGCGGATCTCGGCCGCCGGTGCCACGGTGGTCACCCCGCCCGAGACCGAGCCGTGGGGCGAGCGCTTCTGCCAGTTCGCCGACCCCAACGGCATCGTCTGGCAGCTCGTGCAGTGGGTGTGACGAGACGGCGTCAGAGGCCCCACCCGACCAGGTGCCACATCGACAGCTGGACGGCGAGCACGGTGAGGGTGCCGGCGAGCACGGCGTCGCGGCGTCGTACCGCCGGGGTCCACCAGCGCCGGACGGCACCGGCGGCGAGCAGCAGGAGGAGGCCGGAGGTCAGCACGGTCAGGACGAGCGGCAGGTGCAGGAGCAGCCGCACACCGAGCGGGAAGGCCAGCCTCCCCAGGAACCCGACGTCGACCACCCCGGGGACGGCCGCGACGCCGGCGACACTCACCAGCGCGGCGGCTGCGGCTGCTGCGGCCACCGTGACCGTCGCCGCGCGCCAGCCACGACCCCGGACGCGCACCGCGTCCTGACCGGCGGTCGTCGACAGGCCTCGACGGCGCCTGCGGAGCAGGGAGGCAGCGCCGTGGGCGAGACCGGCGAGCAGCCACCACGCGGCGACGGCAGCGGCGACCCAGAGCAGCGCCCACTGGACCGTGAGCGGGCCGCCGTCGACCCGATGGAGGTCGAGGCCGCGCCAGCGCAACGAGGGGCCGCGCAGGTCGAGCGTCTCCCCGTTCTCGGCCAGGAACAGCCCCGGCCCGAACTCGGTCAGCCGGTGCAGGACCGGGCTGCCGTCCTCCGCGGCGTCGAGGTAGGGGACCCCGGACCTGAGGTGGAAACGCGAAGGCGGGGCGGTCGGGTCCATGGCCCCCGGCTCGCCGGTGCGGTACAGCCCGACGTACTGCTCCCAGCGCTGCGACTGCGCTCTCGACGCCGGCAGCTCCAGCGCGTGGATCCTCGCGGACAGGTCCGGAGGGGGCGCGAACCTGCCGTCCGGCTCGACGACGTCCGGCTGGGTCGGCAGCCGCAGCAACCGGTCGTGGAACCGGCTCTGCGGGGCATGGACGAGGTCGTCGAGGATGCCCAGGGCGAGGGTGCCCTGCAGGTCGTGGGTGGAGGAGTTCGTGAGTACGGCGATTCCGAGCTGGAGCTGGGGGAGGAACCAGAGGTCGGCCAGGAAGCCGTAGCCGCCGCCCCCGTGCGTGAACAGGTCGAGGTACTGCCCGGCTCGCCAGTGCGTCAGGCCGATGCCGAGGGCATAGCCGGCGTGCTCTCCTCGGTGCGGCGCCGGGATCGTGCGCATCTCCTCCATCAGGTCGGGGGCGAGCACCGTGCGGCCGTCGACCACACCGTTCCCCAGCTGGAAGCGGAGGAACTGCGCCAGGTCGGCCGCGGTGGACCACAGGCCGCCGGCAGCCGTCATGCCGACGTCGACAGGAGGCGCGACGATGCCGCCCTCGTGCCCGGATGCACGGTTCCCCGCGGCGTGCACCTGCGCGCGCTCGAACGTGCTGTGGTCCATCCCGAGCGGCTCGAGCAGCGCGTTCCGCAGCTGCACCGCGAAGGGACGGTGCGTGACCTTCTCGAGGATGTAGCCGGCCAGGTCGATGCCGAGGTTGGAGTAGGCGTAGCCGGTCCCCACCGGGAAGCGCAGCCAGGTCTCGGAGATGCTGCGCACGTGGGCGTCGAAGGTGCCGGGCTCGGGCTCGTAGTTGTTGCCCACCGGCGCCTCGTGCGTGAAGCCTGCGGTGTGACCGAGCAGCATGCGCAGCGTGATCCTGCGCTCCGGGTGGGGCTCGAAGGCGCTGTGCACCGTGAAGCCGGGAAGGTACGTCGTGATCGGCTCGTCCAGGTCCAGCCGGCCGGCTTGCACCGCCTGCATCACCGCCGTCGCGGTGAACACCTTGGACATCGACTGCACGCTGAAGAGCGTGTCCACCGTGACGGGGGAACCGCCCTCGTCGGTGACGCCGAAGCCCTCCTGCCAGACGACCCGGTCGCGCTTGCCGTCCACCACCGCCAGGGCCAGGCCAGGGATGTCCCGCTGATCCATCAGCTCGGGGATGCGACTCCGGTAGTCGGCGATGACCGCCGCGACGCCGTCGTCCGCCGCGCGCGGGCCCGGTCCCGCGGCCGCCGCCCGGTATCCGACCGAGCCACTCAGCAGCGGGATCGCGATGGTCAGAGCCACAGCAGCATGGACGAGGCCCCGTGTCGCCACGTCCACCACGTTCGCAGGCGTCCCGGTCGGCCTGCCAGGGCCGAACGGACCGACCCTGGCGAGACGGTCGGCCGCTCAGTCCCGAGGCGCGCCGACCCGGCGCGTGAGCGTCACGCCGAGCACCACCAGGAAGCCGGCCAGCACCACGGGCATCGGGCTGAAGGACGCGAACGAGCCCAGCAGCCACAACGCCGGCCAGGCGCCGAGCATCCAGCGCGGCAGCAGTCCCGTACGCCAGGAGCCGACCGCGACCAGCGCCACGCCGACGAAGGTGAGGAGCGTGAACACGATGTACGACGGTCCCCAGCGCAGCTCGGCGCCGACGACGACCGATGCCAGCAGCTGCACGAACAGCTCCGCGAGCGCGATCGTGTTGAGGGCGGTGCCGACCGTTCCCAGCCGCCCGTCCTTGCCGTGCTGCAGCCGGTGCACCGCGAGCACCAGCCCGATCCCGCCGAGGCTCATCGGGAGTCCGGAGCCGGTCAGCCAGTAGTCCGCGGCGTACTCGAAGCGTCCCTCGGGAACCGTCGTGAAGAACTGCTCGACGATCGCCAGGCAGACGAGTGCCGGCACGAGGACCGCGATGCTGCCCTGGGCGAGGCGCAGCCACGTGCGGTCGCTCCCAGAGATGCCCGACGGGGCCAGGGTGGTGGATGAAGCGGTCATGGTTCGTCCTCTCGACGTGTGCGGCCTGTGGTCGCCGACGCTAGGCGCGGCGCGTGGGCGCGGTCGTCGGCCGTGGGAACCAACTGCCTCGCTCTCGGGGTCTCCTCCTCGAGGAGGACCCGTGCGCGGTCGCAGCCTTCTACGCTGGGTCCCGTGCGCGCATCGAAGCGGCTCGACCTGGTGGTGGCCATCGGCCTGCTGCTGGCCGCTGCCGTCGAGGCCACGCTGCGCGACCGAGGGACGCCGGCCCTGCTCGCCTTCGAGCTCGTGGGCTCCCTGGGGCTGCTCTCGCTGGCGGTACGACGCAGCCGGCCGCTGGTGCCGCTGGCGGTCGTCGCGGCCGCGGGGGTGGTCGGCACGACGGTGACCCGGTGGGCGTGGCCGGACGCCGACGCCGACGCTGGGGTCTGGATCTTCGCGCTGATGCTGGCGTCGTACTCGGTGGGCGCCCATGGGAGCCGCCGGGACGCCGCACTGGGCGTGCTGCTGCCGCTCGTCGTCGTGGTCAGCGCCGACGTCTCGACGCGCAGCGGCTGGGAGCGCGTGAGCGGGATCGTGTTCGTGACCGTGTTCGTGGGGCTGCTGCCGACCGTCGCCGGGCGTGTGATGGCGGCCCGCACGGCGCGGCTGCAGGTGCTCGGCGAGCAGCGTTACCGCATCCTGCGCGCCCAGGCGGCGAGGCGGGAGGCCGCCGTCCTCGCCGAACGCCTCCGCATCGCCGACCGGCTGCAGCCGACCCTGACGGCAGGGCTGGCCTCCCTCGCGCGCGCCGCCGAGTCCCCGGGCGACCCCCGGGCCGACGAGGAGCAGGCACGGGACCTGCTGGGCCGCACCCGGGAGGAGGTCGTCGCACTCGCCGCGCCCGTCCCGCCCCGGCCGCCGGCCGGGCCCGAGCTTCCGCTCGTCGCTCCGCTGGCGGCGCTCCGGGGGGCCGCGCAGCCGTGGTCGGTCGTCGTGGCCGGCGCGGTCGCGGCGGGGCTGTGCCTGGAGTCCGTCGAGGCGCTTGCCCCCACGGCGCCGTGGTGGCAGGCCGTGGGCACGGGGATCGCAATGGGAACGTCGCTGGCCCTGCTCTGGCGGCGTCCCGTCCTCGCCGCCGCCCTCGCCTGGACGACCGCCACCGCGTTCTCCCGCACGGTCGCGCCGCTGGACGGCAGCCTGAGCGTGGCCGCGCTGACGTTCGCCACCCCGTTCGCCGTCGCGGCCCTGTCGCGGAGGTGGGCAGCGCTCGCCGGGCTGGGGGTCTGCCTCGTGGGCGGGCTCGTCGGCGTCGGCGCGAGCGATCCGGTCGGAGTGGGCCTGCTCTCCGCCGTGTGCTGGCTGGCCGGCCGGGGGCTCCACGAGCTCAGCCGGCTCGTCGAGCAAGGACGGGCCAACAACGCGCTGCTCGCCCGGGAGGAGGCGACGCGGGGGGAGCGGGCCGTGCTCGAGGAGCGGCTGCGGATGGCCCGGGAGATCCACGACGCGGTCGGTCACAGCCTGACCGTCGTGGCGCTGCAGGCCGGAGCGGCCCGGCGGCTCGCCGGCACCGACCCCCCCCGGCCCTGTGCGGTGTTGCACACCGTGCCGGTGGTGGCTCACGTGGCGTTGGCTGCGGTCAGCGCCGAGGAGGGTCCGGGCGACCTGGGCCGGCTGGTCGAACGGGTGCGCGCGGCCGGACTCGACGTCGAGGCCGACCTGGCCGGAGAGTCGGCGCTGCTGCCCGAACAACGGGCGGTCGCGTTCCGCGTCGTACAGGAGGCGCTGACCAACGTGCTGCGGCATGCACCCGGCTCACGCGCCGGCGTCTTGATCGGGCCACGGGCGGCCGGGGTCGAGGTGGTGGTCGCCAACACCGCACCGCTGACGCCGGGGCCCGGCCCGGGCTCCGGTCGTGGTCTGGCAGGCCTCGAGGAGCGGGTGACCGCGGTGTCCGGAGCGCTGTCGTGGGGCCGTCGTCCGGACGGCGGTTTCGAGGTCCGCGCATTGCTGCCCGGGCCGGTCCTGGCCGAGGCGGCCCGGGCATGACGCCGGCACCGATCACGGTCGCCATCGCCGACGACCAGCCGCTGGTGCGTAGCGGCCTGCGGATGATCCTCGAGCAGGAACCCGACCTGCTGCTGGTCGGTGAGGCGGAGGACGGTACGGCGGCGACCCGGCTGGTCTCGGAGCAGGAACCGGACGTGCTGCTGCTGGACGTGCAGATGCCCGGCGTCGACGGCCTGGCCGCGATGGCGCAGATCGCGACCTCGGGGGCGTCGACCCGGGTGCTGATGCTGACGACCTTCGACCTCGACGAGTACGTCTACCGGGCCATGCGTGCCGGCGCGTCGGGCTTCCTCCTCAAGGACATGGCCGGGGAGGACATCGTGTCCGCCGTGCGCCAGGTCGCGCGGGGTGCGGACGCCCTGCTCGCCCCTGCCGTCACCCGGCGGCTCGTCGACCGGTTCACCAGCGACGTGCCGCGGCGCGACGCCCCGGACCTGGACCGGCTCACGGCGCGGGAGCTCGAGGTCCTGCGGCTGGTCGCCCGGGGGCTGTCCAACGCCGAGATCGCCGCGAACCTGTTCATCGGCGAGACGACCGTGAAGTCCCACGTCGCGGCCGTGCTGATGAAGCTCGGCCTGCGCGACCGGGTGCAGGCCGTGGTGCTGGCCCACGAGACAGGACTGATGCGCTCGGAGTGAGCTCAGGGCATCGTGACGGGACCGCTCCAGCGGAGGGGCTCCTCGCCGCGGGCCTGGCGGACGAACTCGCCGAAGTACCACTCCTGCAGGTCCATCAGCACCCCTGGCGGCTGGAGCGCCAGCAGGTGCTCGTCGGAGAAGATCGTG
>JBQCEF010000605.1:0-2875 GCA_051960495.1 Nocardioides sp.
CGCGGCCTACCTCCTCTACGCTCACCGCGACCAGCTCTCCCGGCAGGGCGTGCTCGTGGTCGGGCCCAACGCGTCGTTCCTGCGCTACATCGGCGACGTGCTGCCGGCGCTCGGTGAGATCGACGCGCAGCAGACCACGATCGAGGAGCTGGTCGGCAAGACGCTCACCCGGCTCAACGCGAAGTACGCGATCCGCGCCGAGGACCCGGCCGACGTCGCGACGCTCAAAGGCGACGCCCGGATGGCGCAGGTGCTGTCCCGGGCGCTGTGGTCGCAGGTGCGTCCTCCCGAGGAGGGCCTGCTGGTGCCGCGCGGGGCACGCCGGTGGCGGCTGGCGACGTACGAGGTGGACGAGATCCTGGCCGGGCTGCGGGCCCGCGGCGTCCGGTACGGCGCCGCGCGCGGCATGCTCCCGCAGCGCCTGGCGCACGGGATCCTGGTGAAGATGGAGTCCTCCGGCGACTCCCCCGACGACCGGGTTCAGGACGCCGTCGCGCGCAGCCGCGAGGTGAAGCGGTACGTCGACGCCGTCTGGCCGGCGGTCGACCCGGCCCGGCTGGTGCACCGGCTGCTCAGCGACCCGGCGCTGCTCGCCGAGGCGGCGCGGGGGCTGCTGACCGACGAGGAGCAGCGCCGGCTGCTGTGGGAGAAGCCGTCGAAGGCTCCGGGCTCGGCGCGCTGGTCGCTGGCCGACGCCGTGCTGATCGACGAGGTCGCCGACCTGGTCGAGCGCACCACCTCGCTGGGTCACGTCGTCGCCGACGAGGCCCAGGACCTCTCGGAGATGATGCTGCGGGCGGTCGGCCGGCGCTGCTCCACCGGATCGGTGACCGTGCTCGGCGACCTCGCCCAGGCCACCACGCCGTGGGGCAGCCGCTCCTGGGACGTCGCGCTCGGCCACCTCGGCAAGGCCGACGCCCACGTCGAGCAGCTCACCAAGGGCTTCCGCGTCCCCGGCGAGGTGATCGAGTACGCCGCGCGGCTGCTGCCGCGGATCGCCCCCGGCCTGGAGCCGCCGACCTCGGTGCGGCGGGCCCGGGGCGACCTCGCCGTGCGACGCGTCGCCGCCCTGGTCGGGCCGGACCTCGTCGAGTCCGTGCGGGCCGCCGCCGAGCAGGTCGGCTCGGTGGGGCTGATCGCGCCCGACACCGCGGTCGACGACGTCGTGGCCGCGCTCCGCGGCGCCGGGATCGGGCACGCAGTCGTCGGCGAGGACGTCCCCGACGAGGAGGCGGTCGAGTTCGACGTCGCGCTCGACGTGGTCCCGGCCTCGCTCGCCAAGGGCCTCGAGTTCGACCACGTCGTGCTGCTCGAGCCGGCGGCGCTCGTGGCGGCCGAGGCCGACCGGGTCACCGGGTTGCGCCGGCTCTACGTCTGCCTGACCCGGGCGGTGACCTCGCTGGTGGTGCTGCACGCCGACGACCTGCCCGAGGAGCTCGGCGCCCCCTGAGACGCGCTGGCCCGGGTAGCGTCGGCGCCATGGAGGACCTCCGTGCGCGGTGGCCGCTGCCCGGTGCCGACGGCCTGCGCGACCGGCTGCTGGCGGCGTACGACGCCCCGAGCCGCGGCTACCACGACCTGACCCACCTGGCCGAGGTGCTCGCCCACGTCGACCTGCTCGCCGACGCGGCCGACGACCTCGAGGCGGTGCTCCTCGCCGCGTGGTTCCACGACGCGGTCTACGACGGCGGCGCCGACGACGAGGAGCGGTCCGCTGCCTGGGCGGAGGAGGAACTTCCCGCCGCCCGTGTCGAGCCCGCCCGGGTCGCCGAGGTCGCGCGGCTCGTCCGGCTCACGGCCACCCACCGGCCCGACCCGGACGACCGTGACGGGCAGGTGCTCAGCGACGCCGACCTCGCGATCCTGGCCGCGGGCCCCGACCGCTACGCCGCCTACGTCGCGGGGGTGCGCGCGGAGCACGCGGCCGTCCCGGACGACGACTTCCGCCGGGGCCGGGCGGCGGTCCTGCGGGACCTGCTCGCGAAGCCCGAGCTGTTCCACACCGCGCGCGCCCGCGAGCTGTGGGAGGAGCGAGCACGCGCCAACGCCGGGCGCGAGCTGGCCCTGCTGGAGCGGTTCTAACCGACCGGGTCGGCCACCGACGGGCGGCCGTGCTCGAGCACCGGAGCCTCCAGCCAGTCCGGCTCGGGACGACCGATCAGGTAGCCCTGCACGTAGGTGACACCGGCGGCCCGCACCGTCTCGAGCTCGCCGGGGGTCTCGACGCCCTCGACGCACACCTCCGCGCCGTGCTGCAGCGCGAAGTCGACGAGCATCCGCACCACCGCTGCCTGGCCCTCGTTGACGTCGCAGCCGGTGACCAGGCTGCGGTCCACCTTCACGATGTCGGGGCCGAGCGCGACGATCCGGTCCAGGTCGCTGGTGCGGACGCCGAGGTCGTCGAGCCCGACCCGGGCGCCGCTGGCCCGGAACCGGTCGAGGTAGAGCCCGACGGTCCGGTCGTCGAGGCCGTCGCGCAGCTCGTGCAGCTCGACCACGACCCCGGTCAGGTCTACCGGCAGCGACTCCCAGAAGCGCCGCGAGCGCATCGCCCGCTCCGAGACGTTGACGAAGACCTCGACGCCACCGGGCCGTCCCGCCACGTCGAGGGCCCGCTGCAGCGCGGTGATCTCCAGCAGGTCGCCGTACCCGTGCTCGTGGGCCTCGGCGAACACCTGCTCGACGTCGGTCTCGTGGTCGAACCGGCTGAGCGCCTCGTAGCCGATCACGGCGAGGTCGTCGGCGCGCACGATCGGCTGGACGACGGTGCGCAGCGAGCGCAGCGGCGCCGGCAGCGTCCCGGCGTCCACCTCCTCGGCCGCGATCACCTGGTTGCGGCCCGAGCGCTTCGCCCGGTAGAGCGCCGCGTCGGCCT
>JBQCEF010000606.1:0-5742 GCA_051960495.1 Nocardioides sp.
CGATCGACGACGGCATCCTCGACGTGGTCATCCTCCACCCGCGCCGGTTCCTGTCCTGGATCCCGCTGGCGGTGCGGGTGCTGAGCAAGCACAAGCGCACCGACGAGACGATCAACCGGCTCACCGGCCGCACGGTGTCGATCCGGGCAAGCGCGGACACCCCGCGCCAGCTCGACGGTGACTCCATCGGCGCCGGCCGAGAGCTGAACGCCGAGTGCCTGCACGGGAAGCTGCTGGTGCGCGTCCCCCGCTGAGCTTGACGCGCGTGGGCTGCGAGCATGGGGTCATGACGCTGACGATCGTGGTCGTTCTCGTGATCCTGGCGATCGCGGCGGTGGTGATGCGTTCCGTCGGGACCCGCCGGGCGCGCGACGCCGGCGCTGCCGCGCGCCGCGAACGGATCGCGCAGACGGGTGAGGACCCGGCGGACAACCCCGTCAACAACGCGGTGAACCGGTGGGGCTCCCGGCACCCGGTCGCGGCCAAGGTCGCGCCCGTCGCCCTGGTCGTGGTGCTCGGGATCGTCTTCCTGGTCTGGGACAGCTAGAACCGAACGGCGTAGATCCGCAACGTGCCCTTCTTGCGTCCGGCCGCATAGACCATCCCGCGGGTCCTGCCGCCCGGCGAGACCGCCACGCCCCGGACGTTGCCGACGCCGGCGACCTCGTGGTGCGTGGTCAGGTCGGGGTCGAGCCAGGACAGACCGCGCGGCCTCGTCTCGGATTCGTCAGTCGTGTAACCGGTCCGGACGAAGACCTTCCCTCCTCCGGGAGCGAGCCCCGCGAGGAAGTCGAACGGCGTGCCCCACGCACGCTCCACCGCGGCGTCGCGTGTCAGGTCCGAGAACCGGAGGCGGCTGATCTGCGGGTAGAAGTTCTCGCACTCGACGATGCAGTACGACGACTCGACGTAGACCGCGTCGCCCTGCGGGCTGATCGCGATCGCCTCGATCCAGCTCCCGTTGCCCTCGGCCTCGGGTACGACGACCGTGCCCTCGCGCTCGAGGACGGTCTCCCCCGGCCGGCTGATGTCCCAGACCCGGATCGGGTCGCCCTCGGGCTGGCGAAAGACAAGGGGCGCGGTGACGAGCCGGCTGCCGTCGGGGGTGACTGCCATGACACCGGCGCCCTGGGGCTCGTCGATGGAGCCGGCGCGGACCGGGTGGCCCGGCCGGGTCAGGTCGAGCACCTTGATCTTGTCCACGGCGCCGAGGAAGAGCCGACCATCCGGGCTGACCACCGTGTCGGCGATCACGTCCAGCGACCGGAACTGCAGGGTGCGCACCAGCCGAGGCCGGTCACGACGAAGGTCGAACACCTGGACTGTCGGGGACGTTTGCCCATCACGCGGCCGCAGGTACGTCACGTAGGCGAACCGGCCGTCGGGCAGGACCTCAACGGTCCGCGGTCCGCCGGCCGGGACGTTCCGGTTGGTCCCCAGCAGCGTGACCGAGTGGCGGGTCAGGGCGTACTTCGAAAGGCCCGCGGTCGTGGCTGCGAGCAGGGTGCGTCCGTCCGAGGTGACCGCCATCGGCAGGTCGCGGACCGTTGGCACCAGCGGGTTGCCGCGTAAGGCGGCCCGGCCCACCACCGAGCCGTCGGCGTCGGCCGCGGCCGGGGTGCTCGTCGCCCCGACCAGGGTCGTGCCCAGCACCGCAGCCGTCACTACGCCGACGATCCCCCGTGTCTTCACGCGAGCAGGTTAGCCGAGCCCGGCCGCGCCGGCTCGATTACGGTGGAGGGGTGCATCCCGTGACCTTCACCTCCTCGGTCCTGCCGCCGCACGAGCGCGGCCTCGAGTTCGGCGAGCGGTTCGCCGACCAGATCGCCGCGACGGTCGCGTCGTACCGCAGGCTGTTCCTCAAGCGCGCCGACCACAACTTCGACGTCGACCTGTGGGCTGAGCGGGCTTGGGCGACCATCACCGAGGTCGCGCCGGTGCACGCCGAGGAGATCAAGGGCATCGCGGAGGGCGCCGGCCGCCCGGCGCGCGAGCTGGCGGCGGTCAACGCGCGCACGGAGATGCTCGTCGCCGCCAACCCGACCGGCGTCACGGAGTGCTCGTCGGTCGTCTCGCACCCCGCGGATGCCGCGCCGTTCGCGGTGCAGACGTGGGACTGGTACGACGCGATGTCCGACGGGTGGCTGCACTGGACCGTGCCGCACACCGACGGGCGACGGGTCGAGACCGTCACGGAGTTCGGGATGCTCGGCAAGATCGGCGTCAACGGCGACGGGGTCGGCGTGATGCTCAACATGCTCCACCACCGCAACGACGCGGCTCGGGTCGCCGAGGGCACGATCGGCTACCCGGTGCACCTGCTCAGCCGCCGGATCATGGACGAGGCGCGCAGCTTCGACGACGCGGTGCGGATCGCCTCGGCGCCCACCTCCGCCTCGACCTCGCTCACCGTGCTCGACCGGACCGGTGCGGCCGCCACCCTCGAGCTGTTCCCGGGCGGCCCCGGCCGGCTCGACGCGAGCGACGGGCTGCTGGTGCGCACGAACAGCTTCCTCTCGCCCGAGGGCCGGGACGGCTGCCTGGCGCACACGATCAGCCACTCCAGCGCCACCCGGCTGGCCAAGCTGCATGACGCTTTCGCCGACGGGCCGCCGGCCACGCCTGACGACGTGGTGAAGGCGATGACCGACCACGACACCGACGAGGCGGGGATCGGGGCGGTGTGCTGCCATCCCGACACGACCATGGACCCGGTGCTGCAGCACCGCACCCTGGCCACCGTCGTCATCGACGTGGAGCAGGGCCGGCTCGACGTCCGGGCCGACGGCCCCTGCGGCGACCGGCACCGCTGACCGACCCCGCTGACCGACCCGAGAGCGCTCAGGGGCAGCGGCCGAAGGCGGGCGGCTCCGCCGAGAAGTCGATGCACGCCACGCCGAGGTCCTCGGCCTCGAGCCTCTTGCCGAAGTCGTCGCTCCACCGCCACAGGCGCGTCCGGCTCTGGTCGGCCCCCTCGTCGACGCCCTCGGCGGTGTAGAGCACGCCCTCCTCGGACAACCACGTCCGGTGGTATCGCATGCTGCCGTCGACCTCCCGGAAGCCGTCGCCGAAGGGCGCGTCGGTCGGCTGAGGCAGCGCGATGAGCTCTCCGTTCCAGAACGTGAAGACGGTCGTCGTCATCGAGTCCCCACCTTCCTGCTGCACGACGAGAACCGGGGCGTCTCCGCGGGCGCGGACCCGGCCACCCACCAGCACCGGAGGGCCCCCGGCCGGGACGTCGGCCCGGGCGACGATCCCGTCGACGTGCACCACGAGCTCGACGTCCCCGTCCTCGAGGTACTCCCCGCTCCGCCCGGCCAGCTCGACGCTCTCCGCGCCACCGAGCTTCCACGTCTCACCGACCTTGTAGGTCTTGCCCACGGCCGGGAACAGGGCCGGCAGGTCACCGCGCGGCCCGACGTCGAAGGAGCCGGGCGAGGAGCACGGCACCGGGGAGTTCACACCCTCTCCGAGGCAGCGTCGGGTCGGGCCCACGGGCACCGCGGAGGCACCTTCCAACCGCCACTCCCAGAAGTCCACGACGCCGTCGGGGGCCTCTCCCTCCGGGGCGGCCCAGTAGTAGAGGCGACCGTCCCGCGTGGCCCACCGGGCGTCCGCACCCGCCGCGCGCCAGGCACCACCGTCCGGTCCCTCCGGGAACGCAACGGGCACGAGCCCCTGGTCCGGCACGTAGGTGAACACGTCGGGCAGCTGGCCCGGGTCGACCCCGGCGCGCACCGCGACCTCGGCCGCGGTGTCGCTGTCCAGGTCGAACCCGGTGAGCAGCTCGGGCGGCACGGCGCTGACGCCGTTCGCCTCCAGCGTCTCTCCTGTGAAGAGGTCCACGCGCACCGTGAACTGCCCGGTGCTCTCGTCGAAGTCCAGGTGCACCCGGTCCGGTCCGCCATCGCCGTCCACGTCCATCGATGCGCCCTCGCGGGGCGAAGGCGAGGGGCTCGCAGAGTCGGCCGGTGGCGGGGGCGTGCGGTCCGGGGACCCGGTCCCCTGAGCCAACAGGACCACCACCACGGCGGCAGCAGCGGCAGCGACGAGGCCCAGGGCCAGCGGGCGTCGAGCACCGCGCCGCTCCCTCGGCAGCTCGAGCGGCCGCAGGTCGGCAGGCTGGACCTGCTCGGCCCGGGCGTGGAGGGCGGCACGCAGGCGGTCCTCGGTGGGCGTGCTCATCGCGACCCCTCCATCTGCTTCTCCAGCGCGGCGATCGCCCGGCTGGCGGTCGACTTCACGGTGCCGCGGCTGATCCCCAGCGTCTCGGCGATCTCCGCCTCCGACAGGTCGGACCAGTAGCGCAGCACCAGCACCTCCCGCTGGCGGGTCGGCAGCCGGTTCAGCGCGGCGAGGACCTCCCGGTGCTCCTCGGCGAGGATGGCGCGGCCCGGCGGTCCCTCCGGCTCGACCTCGTGCGGGGCCACGTAGGCCCGCGCCGTACGACGCCGCCGCAACGCCGACCTCGCGCGGTTGACCACAGCGGTCCGCAGGTAGGCGAGCGCCCTGTCCGGGTCGTCCAGGCTGGAGGTCCGTGCGAGGAACCCGGCGAACGCGTCCTGGACGACGTCCTCCGCGGATGCCTGGTCGTCGACGAGGACGACGGCGAGCCGGACCAGGCCCAGCCGGTGCGCGCTGTAGAGGGCGACCGCCTCGTCCTGCGCCGCCGTGGCGGACGTGGGCGAGAACGGCATCGGATCCCCCGGTGGCTCGTGAAGGTGCGGACACCTCTACAGACGCGCGGCGTCCCGCAGGGTTGCCCCGCCTCGGGCGATCAGGCGGAGCGGGCGAACTTGATCGCCTCCTCCTCCTCGGGGGAGAGCTGCTGGTCGCACGACCAGTCGCTGACGTTCTTGGCGTAGGTGCGGGCGTCGCTGCGGCCGTGGATCGAGGTCAGCACGACGCCGTTGCCGCCGTCGTCGAGCAGCGCCATCGACCAGGACAGGTGGCCGCCCATGTCGCCGAACGCGTCGTACCGCACGACCGCGAGGTGGCGCAGCGCGTCGGAGACCTCGGAGCGGAGCGCGTGCACCTCGCCCCGGAGCCCGGCGACGTCGGTGGGCAGGTCGTCGGCCCGCCGGTTGGTGCGCCCGCCACGGCGCGACCCGCGGGTGAGCGCGAGGACGCCGATGACGAGCGCGGCGACCCCCACCACGAGGCTCAGCAGCACCAGGATCAGCAGCAGGGTCTCGTCCACGGCGCAGACTTTATGCGGCCGTTCAGCCCCCGGTGCGGAGGCGCGCGAGCCATGCGGCGGCGTCGAGGAACTCGCGGTCGGAGGTGCCCGGCCGGATCACCGGCGCGATCCCGTCGTGCCGCTCGTAGGAGCCGAGGAAGCGTACGTCGGCGCAGACCCGGCGCAGCCCCATCAGGGCCTCGCCGACCCGGGCGTCCTCGACGTGCCCCTCGCAGTCGATCGAGAAGCAGTAGTTGCCGAGCGCGGCCCCGGTCGGCCGGGACTCGATGCGAGTCATGTTGACCCCGCGCATCGTGAGCTGCTCGAGGATCTCCATCAGCGCACCGGGGTGGTCCTCGCGCATGAACGCCACCAGCGAGGTCTTGTCGCGACCGGTGGGCGGCGGCGGGGGCCCGGGCCGCGAGACCAGCACGAACCGGGTCAGCGCGTCGGGGTTGTCGGCGATGCCCGAGGCAAGAGTGGCGAGCCGGTAGTGCTCGGCGGCGACCGGCGCGGAGATCGCGGCGTCCCAGTCCGCGTCGTCACGCGTGAGCGCCAGCGCC
>JBQCEF010000607.1:0-4072 GCA_051960495.1 Nocardioides sp.
GTTCCACTTCGTGCCGCAGGCGAGCCCGAACATGACCCCGGCGGCCAGCCGCCACGGCCGCCACAGCATCCCGCGGACCGGGCCCCAGTCGGACACCGTGGTGCGGTAGCCGGTCGGCACCAGCTTCGCCATCCGCAGCCGCCCCCAGTCCCGGTCGGCGACCAGGCAGGCCACCGCCGACAGCAGGAAGAACGCGAGGAAGCCGTCGAGAAGCGCGGATCGGGACAGCACGAACTGCAGGCCGTCGAAGGTGAGCAGCAGCCCGGCCGTGCAGCCCAGCAGCGTGGAGCCGGTCAGCCGGCGGACCAGCCGGATCATCACCAGCACCATCAGGGTCCCGACCACCGCTGCGGAGACCCGCCAGCCGAACGAGTTCATCCCGAAGAAGTGCTCGCCGAGCCCGATGAGCCACTTCCCGACCTCGGGGTGCACCACCATGCTCGGGGTGTCGGTGAACAGCCCGTCGACCTGCCCCTTGAGGATCTTGGGGTTCGCCTTGTCGACGTAGCCGGTGACGTAACCGTGGTGGATCAGCGACCAGGCGTCCTTGGCGTAGTAGGTCTCGTCGAAGAGGAACTGGTTGGGGCGGCCGAGGTGCCACAACCGCAGGAAGCCGGCGAGCAGCGTGACCGCGAGCGTGGCCATCCAGCCGACGAACTTCTCGTCGCGCGGCAGCACCGGCACGAGCCGTCGCCGGGCGCTCGGCACGACCCGGTCGTCGGCGGTGCGGGAGAGACCCATCGTCCGGCGTGGCGGCGGGTGCGTGACGGTCACGGCGCCACTCTACGAGTGGACTGCGTGATCGCCTGCGAGGATGGCGCGGTGACTCGCGCGACGACTGGCCCCACGCGATGACCGGCCCGACCGGCGTCCTGGTCCTGGCGGCGACCCCGATCGGGCGGGTCGCCGACGCGCCGCCGCGGCTCGCCGAGGAGCTCGCCGCCGCCGACGTCGTCGCCGCGGAGGACACTCGCCGGCTCAAGCGGCTCACCGCCGAGCTCGGCGTGAGCGTCTCCGGACGGGTGGTGTCCTACTTTGAGGGCAACGAGGCGGCGCGCACCGCCGGGCTCGTCGAGGCGCTCGAGGCCGGCGAGCGGGTGTTGCTGGTCACCGACGCGGGGATGCCCTCGGTCTCCGACCCGGGCGACCGGCTCGTCGCCGCCGCGGTCGAGCGGGACATCACCGTGACGGCGGTGCCGGGCCCGTCGGCGGTGCTGACCGCGCTGGCGGTGTCGGGGCTGCCGGTGGACCGGTTCTGCTTCGAGGGCTTCCTCCCGCGCAAAGCGGGCGAGCGCGCGCGGCGGCTCGCGTCGGTCGCAGCGGACCCCCGCACGATGGTGTTCTTCGAGGCCCCGCACCGGACCGAGGCCGCGCTCACGGCGATGGCCGACGCGTTCGGGGGCGACCGCCGGGCGGCGGTGTGCCGGGAGCTGACGAAGACCCACGAGGAGGTACGGCGGGGCACGCTTGCCGAGCTGGTCGCCTGGGCCGCCGACGGGGTCCGCGGCGAGGTGACGGTGGTCGTCGAGGGGGCGAGCGCCGGCACGGACCTCCCGACCGATCCGGCCTCGCTGGCCGCCGCGGTGGCGCAGGCCCAGGACGAGGGCGGGCTGACCCGCAAGGACGCGATCCTCGACGTGGCGCGTCGTACCGGGCTGCCCAAGCGCGAGGTCTACGACGCGGTCCACAAGCGCTGACCCGATTCGTCCGCGGTTCCGAGCCGTCGCGACGCGGGGCGGCCGCGGACGAACCGGGTCACTAGGCTCGGGGCCCATGACCGCACCGACCCGGCCGCCGGCCCCCGAACCGCTCCCGCTGCCGGTGGTCGACAACCACTGCCACCTCGACATCGGTCGCGGGGACGAGGCCCGCGTCGCCGTCGGCGAGGCGCTGGCCGCGGCCGCCGCCGTGGGGGTGCCCCGGATCGTGCAGATCGGCTGCGACCTGCCGGGCGCGGCGTGGGCGGTCGAGGCCGCGGAGGAGTACGACGCCCTCGTGGCCGGGGTGGCCCTGCACCCCAACGAGGCCCCGGCGCTGGCCGACACCGGCCGGCTCGACGACGCGATCGCGGAGATCGAGCGGCTCGCCGCCTCGTCGGACCGGGTCCGGGCCGTGGGCGAGACCGGGCTGGACTACTTCCGCACCGGCGAGGAGGGGCGGGCCGCGCAGCACGAGTCGTTCCGGCGGCACATCGACCTGGCCAAGCGGCTCGGGAAGACCCTGGTGATCCACGACCGGGACGCCCACGAGGACATCCTGCGGGTGCTCGACGACGAGGGCGTCCCGGACCGCGTGGTCATGCACTGCTTCTCGGGCGACGCCGACTTCGCCCGGGCCTGTCTGGACCGCGGGGCCTGGCTCTCCTTCGCCGGGACGGTGACGTTCAAGAACGCCGAGCCGCTCCGCGAGGCCCTCCGGGTGACCCCCGCGGACCGGGTGTTGGTGGAGACGGACGCGCCGTACCTCACGCCGATGCCCTACCGCGGCCGCACCAACGCCTCCTACCTCGTCCCGCTCACCGTGCGGGCCATGGCGCAGGCCCGCGGTGACGACCTCGAGGGGCTCTGCGCGGCCCTCGACGCGAACACCGAGGCCGCGTTCGGGGGCTCCTGGTAGCCCTCCGGGCGCCCTCCGCGGCGTCCGGTTCGCACCGGTTGGCGGCGTGACGTCGGCCACCGTGCCCCGCCTGGCGGCCCCGGATGTGTGGATTGCGCGGTTGATATGGGCAACCCGGGCCACCTATCGTCTAGTACTTGTTGGCCGGGAGCGGGGAAGTTCTCGGGTGGCAGTCCAGGGGGAGACACCCGTTCGCCGGGTCCGACGTCCGCACCGCAGGTGTGGTCCGGAGCTGGGGAGGCGTGTGCTGGATCGCTGCGCCCGCGGCCCGGAGAGCACCACCATTGGAGAAATGTGCGGAGCACGTTTGCACGCCTGACCAAGTCCAAGGCCGCCCTGGGCGTCATGGTCGCCGCTGTCCTGATGGCAGTCGCCGCGACCGGCGCCGGCTACGCGGCGATGAGCAAGACCGTCCACCTCTCGGTCGACGGCAAGGCCCAGGATGTCCGGGTGCTGGGGGGCACCGTCCGCGACGTCCTCGAGGCGCAGAACATCTCGCTCGGTGACCGCGACGTCGTCGTCCCTGGCCTCGACTCGCCGGTGACCGACGGCGGCTCGGTGGCGGTGAAGTACGCCCGCCCGCTCGACGTCAGCGTCGACGGTGACGAGAAGCGCTTCTGGGTGACCGCGACCGACGTGAGCTCCGCCCTGGACCAGATCGGTCGGGGCTTCCAGAACGCCGACCTGTCGGTCAGCCGTGGCGCCTCCATCGGCCGCGACGGGATGGCGCTCGACGTCGTCACCCCCAAGAAGCTGACCGTCAAGATCGGCGGCGACAAGGCCAAGAAGAAGACCATCACCGCGCTGACCGTCGCGCAGGCTCTCGACGACCTCGGCGTCAAGGTCAGCAAGCTCGACAAGGTCAAGCCCGGCCTGGGCGTCACGCTCGACGACGGCGACAAGATCGTGTTCACCGACGTGCGCAAGGTCAAGCGTCGCGCGACCGAGACCATCGGCTACGACACCGTCAAGCGTGAGGACTCCGCCATGTACAGCGGCGAGTCCGAGACCGTCCGTGCGGGCGAGAACGGCAGCCGCAAGGTCGTCTACCGGGTCACGCTGGTCAACGGCCAGGTCACCAAGCGCAAGGCGCTGAAGGTCACCGTGCTGCGCCAGCCGGTCGACGCGATCATGCGCGTCGGCACCAAGGAGCGCGCGGTCGCGGCCCCGAACTTCGCCGGCGGCAGCAGCGTGTGGGACAAGCTCGCGCAGTGCGAGGCGGGCGGCAACTGGGCGGCCAACACCGGCAACGGCTACTACGGCGGCCTGCAGTTCAACCTGTCCACCTGGCACGCGTACGGCGGCCCCGGCTACCCGCACACCGCCAGCCGCGAGACCCAGATCGCGATCGCGACGAAGGTCCGCGACGCGCGCGGCGGCTACGGCGCCTGGCCGGCCTGCTCGCAGGCCCTGGGCCTGCCCCAGTAGGTGGCTGCCCGAGCGCATAGGCTCGCCG
>JBQCEF010000608.1:0-20593 GCA_051960495.1 Nocardioides sp.
CGACGTCGCGCAGCGCGCCCCCAGCCGCGACCGCGGTCATGTACGTGCAGTACGGCTGGCGACGACGGTCGGTCGGCGACCCCGGGTTGATCAGCCGCAGCCCGGTGTCCGCCGTCGTGTCCCACGGGATGTGGCTGTGCCCGAAGACCAGTACGTCGGCGTCCGGGAACCGCTCCGCGCAGCGCCTCTCGCGGCCGGAAGCTGCACCGGTCTCGTGCACCACCGCCATCCGCACGCCGCCGAGCTCGGCCGTCGCCACCTCCGGGAGCCGCTCGCGCAGCGCACCCTGGTCATTGTTGCCGTAGACCGCGACCAGCCGGCGCGACCGTTCCTCGAGCTCGTCGAGCAGAGCCACGTCGACCCAGTCCCCCGCGTGTACGACGACGTCCGCGTCCTCCACGGCCGCCCAGAGCTGGTCGGGCAGCGTCCGGGCGCGCTTCGGGACGTGGGTGTCCGCGATGATCAGCAGCCGCTCGGAGGTCACCCGACGAGCCTAACGATCCGTCCGGCTGGCCGCGGCTCTCCCGGCGACCACAACGACGTGCACCCTCCCTCCGTGGACCGACGGGAACCCCGTCACGGCACGAGGCTGCACGTCCGAACGGTCGGGACGTCGCAGCCGGCTGCTGCGCCAGGTCGACACCAGATCCGGCCAGATTTCCGATACCTCGTGCGAGCACCGCGACCTGATTTAGCATCCACATGTGCGCACGCCGGGGGTGGCTGAGCAGCGGACGGGGGATCGCGCCACCGGACCGCTGTCCGCGGCTACCCTGACGGCCCTGGCATGGGCGGTCGGCCTGGTGACCACCGCGCTGATCCTCGGCACGCCGTACCTCGTGTTCGGCTACCGACGGCCGGACCTGCACCTGGTGCTCGACTCGGTCGACTCGTGCATCGCGTTCCTGTCGGCGTTCCTGCTCTACGGCCGCTACCTGCGACGCCGGCGCCTGCAGGACCTGCTGCTCGCCGAGGGCCTGTTCCTGCTCGGCGTGGCGGGCCTGGGCCTCTCCCTCCTCGTGGCCCACCTGAGCGACCTGCGGCCGCTCACCGTGCAGGCGTGGGTGCCGTTGAGCCTGCGGGTCATCGGCGCTCTGCTGATCGCGATCGCGGCGCTGGTCGGCGACCGCCTCGCCCCGCCTCGCTGGTCGCAGGGCGCACGCGCCTTCCCGTGGGTCGTCGTCGCGGTGACGGTCGGGTTGGCCTGGTTCCTTCGCGACATGTTGCCTCCCGCCCTCGACCGCAATCCCCCGCCCTCGACCGCGCGACCGGTCCTCGACGGCCACCCCGCGCTCCTCGGCGCGCAGGCGCTGTCGGCCGCGTGCTTCGCCGTCGCGTCGCTGTGGTTCACCCGGCAGGCGACACTTCGCCACGACGAGCTGGTCCGGTGGCTCGGGCCGGCCTTCGCCCTCGGCGCGTTCGCCCGGCTCAACTACGTGCTGTTCCCGTCGCTGTACAGCGGCTGGCTCTACACCGGCGACATCCTCCGCACCGGTTGCTACGCCGTGCTGCTGCTCGGTGCCGCTCGCGAGATCGGCCAGTACTGGTCCGCACAGACCCGGGTCGCCGTGCTCGAGGACCGCCGCCGGCTGGCCCGCGAGCTGCACGACGGCGTCGTCCAGGAGCTCGGCTACATCCGCGTCGAGTCGTTCGGCATCCAGCGCGACCACGGCCTTCGCGACCGCATCCTCGGCGCCTGCGACCGCGCGCTGGACGAGGCCCGCGGGGCCGTCGAGGCGCTCGGCCGGTCCGGGGACGAGCCGCTCGGGTTCGTGCTCCACCGGGCCGCTCGTCAGGTCGCGGAGCGGTACGGCGGGCGCGTGGTCGTGGACCTCGACGACTCGGTCGACGCGACCCCGGAGCAGCGGCACGGGCTCGTCCGGATCACCCGCGAAGCGGTCTCGAACGCCATCCGGCACGGGTCCGCCGACTGCATCCGCATCCGGCTGGCCCGGAGCCAGGACGGGCGACGGTTGATCGTCGAGGACGACGGCAAGGGCTTCGATGCAGACGTCTCGCCCGACTCCGGCGGCTACGGCTTGGTCAGCATGCGCGACCGGGCCACGGGGCTCCCCGGCTCCTTCGAGATCTCGTCGGCCCCGGGGCAGGGCACGACCGTGGAGGTGACGTGGTGACCGACCCGATCGAGGCGGCACCGCTCCGCGTGGTCATCGCCGACGACCACGCCCGGATCCGGGGACGGGTGCGCGAAGCCCTGGAGTCGAGTCGCTGCGAGGTCGTCGGCGAGGCAGCGTCGGGAGAGGACGCCGTACGCCTCGCGAGGGAGCACAAGCCCGACGTCGCGCTGCTCGACATCCACATGCCCGGCAGTGGCATCCAGGCCGCGCGGGAGATCACGAAGGCGCTGCCCGAGACGACGGTCGTGATGCTCACCCAGTCCGCGGAGGACGACGACATCTTCGACTCGCTGCGGGCCGGCGCGTCCGGCTACCTGCTCAAGGACACCGACCCGTCGCGGCTCGGCGACGTGCTGCGTGCGGTGCTCAACGGCGAAGGGGCGATGCCGCGACGTCTGCTCGCGCGGGTGCTCGACGAGTTCCGCGCTCCTGCCAAGAAGCGGTTCTCGCGTAAGTCGAAGGCCGCCGCCAGGCTCAGCGAGCGCGAGTGGGAGGTCATGGAACTGCTCGCGTCCGGCCTGTCGACCGACGAGGTCGCAGGACGGCTCTTCCTCTCCCCCACCACAGTGCGCGTGCACGTGTCGTCGGTGCTGAAGAAGCTGCGGGTCAAGGACCGGGAGTCCGCATTCGAGGCACTGCGGGAGCCGTGATCTCGCCCCGCCCTTCGTCGACGAGCTGGGTGAGAGCGGCGATCAGTACGTCGGCCTCGTGCAGCGTGTACTCGTCGGCGCCGACCAGCACGTAGGGACCGTCCTGTACGCCGGTCTCCGCGTCGATGGTCGTGCAGAGCCGGAGGATCGTACGACGCACCATCAGCTGACCGCTGACGTGGACCTGGTCATCCTCGCCGGGGCGCTCACCGTGCCGGCGCGCGCACCAGTCCGGGCAGGTCGCCGGTCGTCCAGTCTTCGCCATGCCCCTCATGAGCCTCTCCTTGTCGGGGGGAACCACGGGGGTCCCGCACTGGCTGTGCGGGACCCCCGTCCGATCGCTCCTCCCCGGGTGGAGCGAGCCATGGTGCGACCGACCTACTTGAGCGAGATGTTGACAGTGCGCTCCAGGCCGTCGCCCAGATCGATCCGCAACTTGTATGTCCCAGTGCTCAGCGTCTTGGTGCCGAGATTGAAGATGTACTGGTTGGCGGTGGCGTCGTAGCGGAAGAGGTTGCCCGTCGTCGCGTTGGAGGTCGAGTCAGCTTCCATGAACAAGCCGGTGCCTGCGGAGCTGATCCGTGCGTAGTACAGCCGCGCGACCAGGTCCTTGACTCCGGCGCTTGCCCCCGTGAGCTGGAACTTCACCGGCACGGTGCTCCCGAGCTTGAAGACCGAGCTCCCGTCGGCGTTGACCGGCTGCAGCACCCCGGACCAGGCCGCGGTCACCGTGACCTTGAAGTCCTTGGTGTCGGAGTTCCCGGCCTTGTCCTTGGCCGTGCAGGTGACCGTCGTCGTGCCCATCGGGAACAGCGAGCCCGAGGCGGGCGTGCAGTTCGTCGGCACGGAGCCGTCCACGACGTCCGTCGCGCTGACGCCCGAGAAGTTGACCACGGTGCCCTTGGCGGACGTTGCCGTCATCGTGATGTTGTTCGGCACGGTGACCACCGGGGCCTTGTCGTCCACGACTGCGATCGTGAAGGTGTTGTCAGCCTTGTTGCCGGCCTTGTCGACCGCTGAGCAGGTAACCGTCGTCTCCCCGAGCGGGAAGGTGGCACCCGACTTCTTGTCGCACGTCGCCGGGAGCGTCCCGTCGACGTCGTCCTCGGCGGACACCGCGTCGTCGGACCAGCTGTAAGTCGCGCCGCCAGGACCAGTGGCCGACACCTGAACGGCCGACGGCACGTGCACGATCGGCTTGTTCTGGTCCTGCACCTCCACCGTGAAGGTCGCCGAGCCGGGGTTGCCCGCCTTGTCCGTGGCAATGCATGTCACTTCGGTGACGCCGAGCTTGAAGGGGCTGCCCGACGCCGGATCGCAGGTGACGGCGACGTTTCCATCGACGATGTCAGTGGCCGTGGCCGGGCCGTAGCTGACCGACTTGGCACCGGCCGCTCCTGCGTCGTTGCCAACCTGCAGGTTTGCCGGGGTCGAGACCACGGGTGCCGTCGTGTCGACCACCTTCACGTTGAACGACGCCTTTCCTTCGTTCCCTGCCGCATCCTTCGCGGTGCAGGTGACGTTGGTCGTACCCAGCCCGAACTTCTGGCCAGACGCCTTCGAGCAGGTGGGGTTCATCGAACCGTCCACGATGTCGCTGGCGCTCACATCGCCGTAGGCGACCACGGCACCGTCCGAGCCCGTCGCCTCGACGGTGACGTCCTTGGGAACCACCACAACCGGGGCGGTGGTGTCGACAACGCTCACCGTGAAGGAAGCGCTGTCCGCGTTACCGGCCTCGTCCTTAGCGGTGCACAGGACGTCGGTCTCGCCGAGCGCGAATGTGCTTCCGGTCTCAGGAACGCAGCTGGTCTGCACGGCGCCGTCGACGATGTCCATCGCGCTCGTGGCGAACTCGACGACAGCGCCGGCGCCGGAGGTCGCTTCCGCGCTGACGTGGTCGGGCACAGTCAGCCGCGGCGCGGTCTTGTCCTGCACCGTCACGGTGAACGTGTTCTCCGAGCTGTTGCCCGCCTTGTCGGCTGCCGAGCACGTCACCGTCGTGGTGCCGAGCGGGAAAGTGCCGGCAGCCTTGTCGCAGCTGACCTCAAGGCCGCCGTCGACATCATCGGTCGCCGACACAGTCCCGTAGTCGACCGTCGCGCCATTCGGCCCGGTCGCCTCGGCGAAGATGTCTGCCGGAACCTGCACAGTGGGCTTGGTCTTGTCCTGCACCGTGATGGTGAAGGTCTCGGTCGCCTTGTTGTTCGCCTTGTCGGTCGCCGTGCAGGTCACCGTGGTGGTTCCCAGCGCGAATTGCGTGCCGGAGGCCGGCGTGCAGCTCGCCTCGACGGCGCCGTCGACCAGGTCGCTGGCCGAGGGTGCGTCGTAGGTCACGGTCGCTCCAGTGCTGGAGTCGTTGCCGACCACCAGGTTGCCCGAGGTGGTCAGCGTCGGCTTCGTGGTGTCTCGGACGACAACGTTGATCGGGTCGGCGCTGCCGGTGTTGCCGGCCTTGTCGGTGGCCGAGTAGGTCAGGGTCGTGGTGCCGACCGGGAACCCGTCGCCGCTTGCGAACGACTTGCCGCCAGCAGCGGTGCAGGACACCGGAAGCGCGCCGTCGACGGCGTCGTTCGCGGAGGAGGCGAAGGTGACCGCAGTGAGAGCGCCGGTCGCCTCGCTGGCTCCGGGCGCTGTGGCGGTGACCAGCGGCTTCGTGGTGTCCACGATGGAGTAGGTGACCGAAGCGGTGGCCGAGAGCTTGTTCTGGCCGGCGCTGTCGCCCTTGTCGGTGTAGGCGCACGCGGCCGTCTGCGACCCCAGTCCGTCGCTGGCACGCGGACCGGTGATCGCGCTCAGGGCTGCGCGGAACGTGCTGGTGCCGTCCTCCTTGTCGACGGCCTCGCACTGCGCGACCGGGACATTGCCGTACTCGTATGCCGAGCCTGACGTCACGCCCTTCACGCTCACGGTCGGCGCGGTGTTGGCGGGCTTCGCCACGTTCACGGTGAATGTCGCAGGAGCGACGTCGAAGGTGCCCCCAGTGTTGTTCGATGAGACGGACACCGTGACGTTGGCGCTGCCGGCCGCCTTGGGAGTAACCGTGATCTGCTGACCGTCACCACAGGTCTCGAACGTGACGGAACTCGGGCTGACGGTGGCCACCGAGGCGTTGGATGACGCGACCGTCACGGTGAGCGCATTCGTGTTCTTGACGTTGCAGCCGTTCACGCCGTCGCCGTTGGCGGGGGCCACAAAGAGCGACGTCGTCCCGGTGGCGCCACCAGCCGTGACCGACATCGTCTCGGCCGTGGCGTCCACGGTGTTGTCTAGGTTGTTGTAGACCGTGTCGGCGATGGCCGAGGTGGGCAGCGCCATCACCCCCGCAGCAGTGGCTGCGGCCACGGTCGCCACGCGGTGCGCGAGGCTTCTCCGTACCGTTCGCATGTGTGAGCCCTTCCTGGCATCAAGATCGGGCCCCCGATGAGCCCCCGCCCAAGAACGTAGATTCGCCGCTGACCGGCCAGAAGGGGGTAGAGCGTTCAAAGACCTAAACGCCCGTTTGCTCACGCTCAGACCTGCGTTCAATCTCCTAAACGCGGCGGCCGAGATCACGCCGGCGTCCGGTGAGCCGCCGCTTCGCCACCCCGCCCGCAACTAGCATTCCCGCCATGGCCGCCCTCGGATCGACGAGTCACCGCGACGCGGCCAGCCGAGATGCGGCCTCGCCCCGCGCGGTCGCCGCCCCCGGCGCCCTCACCTTCGCCGCCTGGCTCATCGGGCTCGTCACCACGCTCCTCATCCTGGACACGCCGTACCTGGTGTTCGGCTTCCACAGCCCGTCGCTGCACCTGGTGCTCGACTCCGTCGACGCGTGCATCGCCTTCCTGCTGGCGTTCCTGCTCTACGGCCGCCTGTCGCGTACCCGCCGCCCCCAAGACGTCCTTCTCACGCAGGCCTTCCTGCTCCTCGGCATCAGCGGTTTGCCGATTCCCCTCCTGCTCGACGAGCTCGACCGGACGCCACCGCGGACGCTCGAGGTCTGGCTCCCGCTCACGCTGCGGGCACTCGCCGCGCTGCTCCTCGTCACCGCCGCCGCGCTCGGTTCGCGACCCGCCAGCAGGACGCGCAGGCGCTGGCTCGGCTGGGCGCCGGCACTCCTGGCGGCTGCGAGCATCCTCGCGCTGCGGCTCACCCGCCACGCTCTCCCACCTGCGATCGCCCCCAACCCACCGGCGTCTGCCCAGCATCCCGTCGTCGACGGCCACTGGCTGCTGATCACCGCCCAGGCCTTCGCAGCCCTCTGCTTCCTGACCGCCTCGGTCCTGTTCATGCGGCAGGCGACCCGACAAGACGACGCCCTCGTCCGCTGGCTCGGGCCGGCCTGCGCGCTCGGTGGCTTCGCCCGCGTCAACTACGTCCTCTTCCCCTCGCTGTACTCCAGCTGGGTCTACACCGGCGACATCCTCCGCACCAGCTGCTACCTGCTGCTGCTCGTCGCCGCGGCCCGCGAGATCGGGCAGTACTGGTCGGCCCAGTCCCGCCTGGCCATCCTCGAGGACCGCCGTCGCCTGGCACGCGAGCTCCACGACGGCGTGGTCCAGGAGCTCGGCTACATCCGCGGGGAGTCGTTCCGGCTGCAGTCCGATCCAGAGGTTCAGCGCCGCATCCAAGGGGCCTGTGACCGCGCGCTCGACGAGGCCCGCGCCGCGCTCGACGCTCTGGGCCCCGGCGCCCACGAGCCACTCGGCCGGGTCCTGCACCGCGCCGCACGCGAGGTCGCCACCCGGTACGGCGACGCGCATGTCGACGTCGACCTCGACGACTCCATCGAGGTGGACGTCCAGCAGGTCCACGCCCTGGTCCGGCTCACCCGCGAGGCGGTCTCCAACGCCGTACGCCATGGGACCGCCAGGACCATCCACATCCGCCTCGAGCGGTACGACGCCGCACGGCGCCTGGTCATCACCGACGACGGACACGGGTTCGACCAGCACGCCGCCAAGGACGGGAACGGATACGGTCTGACCAGCATGCGCGAGCGGGCGGAAGGCCTCCCCGGCGCGCTCTCGGTGGCGTCCACTCCCGGCGCCGGCACGACGGTGGAGGTGGTCTGGTGACCAAGGCCCAGCTCAGGGTCGTCATCGCCGACGACCACCAGCCGCTTCGCGAACAGGTCCGGCGTGGACTCGAGGAGAGCGGTTGCATCGTCTGCGGCGAGGGCGCAACGGCCGACGAGGCGATCCGGCTGGCCGAGGAGCACCGCCCCGACGTCGCGCTGCTCGACATCCGCATGCCCGGCGACGGCATCCACGCCGCGCGAGAGATTTCCCGGCGGCTGCCCGAGACGTCGGTGGTGATGCTCACGCAATCCCAGGACGACGACGACCTGTTCGACTCACTGCGCGCCGGCGCCTCCGGCTACCTCCCGAAGGGAACCGACCCGGCGCGACTCGGCGACGTGCTGCGCGCCGCGATGGCCGGGCACGTCGCGATGCCTCGCCGGTTGGTCGCCAAGGTGATGGACGAGTTCCGTGAGCCGAGCCGGCGCCGGTTCGCCCACCGCTCGCCCACGGCACCCAAGCTGAGCGAGCGGGAGTGGCAGGTGATGGCGCACCTCTCCGAAGGCCTCGAGACCGAGCAGGTCGCCGAGCGTCTCGGGATGTCGCCGGCGACGGTGCGCGTGCACGTCTCGTCGGTGATCCGCAAGCTCCAGGTCAAGGACCGGCAGAGCGCCATCGACGCCCTGCGCGCGGACTGACGCCTCCGCGTCACAGCTCCTCGTCGAGCCCCTGCTCGATCGCGTAGCGCACCAGCTGCACCCGGTTGTGCAGCTGCAGCTTCCGCAGCGTGTTCTGCACGTGGTTCTGCACGGTCCGGTGCGAGAGCACCAGCCGCTCGGCGATCTGCTTGTACTCCAGCCCCTTCGCCACCAGCCGGAGCACCTCGGTCTCCCGCTCGGTGAGCCGCGGGGCGTCCGGGTCCGTCGAGGCCGCCGCCGGGGTGTCCGAGAGCCGCCGGTACTCCCCCAGCACAAGCCCCGCGAGCCCCGGCGTGAACACCGTGTCGCCCTCGGAGACCCGCCGCACCGCCGCGAGCAACTCCTCGCGCGAGGCCGACTTCACGAGGTAGCCGGTCGCGCCGGCCTTCACCGCCTCGAGCACGTCGTCCTGCTCCCCCGACGCCGACAGGATCAGCACCCGCACCGTCGGATCGTCCGCCACGAGCCGCGCGGTGACCTCGACGCCGTTGGGCGCCGGGATCTGCAGGTCCAGCACGACGACCTGGGGGCGCGTCGCGGTGGCGCGGGTGATGGCCTCGGTCCCCGTCGATGCGGTCGCGACAACCGACATGCCGGCCTCGGTCAGGTCGCGGGCCACGTTGTCGCGCCACATCGGGTGGTCGTCCACGACCATCACCTTGAGCGTCATGGCCCGAACGGTACGACGCTCAGGCGGGTCGGACGTACCGGCCACGCCGGTGCACCAGCGGCTCGACCGGCTCGCCGAGCTCCACGTGCTCGAGCACGCCGTCCATCAGTACCGACCAGCCGACCTCCGCCAGAGCGTCCGAGCCCTCCACGTCCGCAGCCAACCGGAAACCCGCCCAAGCCGACACCCCGGAAAGCACCGGTCCCCACGACGTCTGCTCCCACTCGCCGAGCCGGAACAATCCGCCGGGCGCCGGCGCCAGCCCCGCGAACGCCTCCGCGAGGTCGCGGTGCTCCCAGGCCAGCACCTGCACCACGCCGCGTCCGGTCTCGGCCAGCCGCTCGGCCAGGTCGGAGTCCGGGTCGACGAGCGCCAGGACATGCGCCGGGTCGCCGTGCGCGATCATCAGCGACGAGACGGTCAGCCCGGCGCGCGTCGTACCCTCACCCGAGGTGACCAGCGTGACCGCGCCGCCGAGGCGACCGCGCAGCCGCCGGGCCGGGTCGCGCTCGCCCTCCGGGGTCGCGAAGGGATGCTCCGAGTGGATGGTCACGCCAGCGAGGGTAACCGGACCTTCGGTCCCCACCGGCATAGTCCGATCGGACCCCTATCGCGCCGTTCGGATGGTTTTGTCCGTTTTGACTGGCACGCAACAATTCCGGACGAGAGGGTGAGTGTGTGACCGACGGGTGGAACGAGCTGATGCGGCCGGCGACGGACGACGACGACGCGTTCCTGTTCGAGGTCTACTGCACCACCAAGCGCGAGCAGGTCGCCGCGCTCCCCGACCCCCGGTTGGCCGCGCACTTCCTGCGCATCGAGTACACCGCCCAGAACCGACGGTTCGCTCAGCGCTTCCCCGGCTACGAGCGGTGGGTCGTCCTCGCCGACGGCACGCCGGCCGGCCGGCTCTACCTGCATCGCTCGCCGTCGCTGCTGCAGGTCGTCGACGTCACCTTGCTGCCCGACCACAGAGGGCAGGGCCTGGGCAGCCGGCTCATGCGTCTGGTGCTCGACGAAGCCGCCGCGGCCGAGCAGATCGTGACCCTGCGGGTGTCGCGCAGCAATCCACGAGCCGCCCGCCTGTACGACGCGATCGGCTTCCGGCTCGTCAACGAGGACGACCTGGACGTCTACTTCGAGTGGACGCCCGGTGTCGATGAGCCCGTGCGCCGCCGGATCACCCGCGCGGGATGCTGAGCTCCCACTCGGTGCCCTGACCGGGCGAGGAGACCAGCGTGGCCGTACCGCCGAGGTCGGCCATCCGTCCGCACACCGACTCACGCACACCGAGCCGCCCCTCCGACGCGGCCTCCTCGAGCCGGCCGTCCGGGATGCCCGGGCCCTCGTCGCGCACCGTCACGACCACGGAGCCGCCGAGGTCCTCCACGAGCACCCATGCCGGCGCGTTAGGACCGACGTGGCGAGCGACGTTGTCCAGGCACGCGCGTACGACGAGGTCCAGCTCGTCGACGACCCCGGCGGGCAGCAGCACCGGCACGCCCGGCGCCGAGACGGTCACCGCCGATCCGGCCAGCCTGCGCAGCCGCTCGCCCAGGTCGAGATCACCGGCGGCCGGCGACGGGCCGGCGGCCAAAGCCGTCGAGTTGCCCTGCACGAGCGCCCGCAGCGCCACCTCCTGCTCGCCCGCGAGCCGTCCCAGCTCGGCGGCATCTCCGCCGATCTCGAGGCCCCGGCGCTGCACGAGCGCGAGCACCTGCAGGACCCCGTCGTGGACGACGCGGGCGAGCCGGGCGCGCTCCTGCATCGTCGCGGTGATCCGTTCCGCCGCCGCCCGGGCCTCGGTCGCCTCCCGGAGCCGCGACGTCGAGTAGCCGACCACCCCGGCGGCCAGCAGCAGCAGGAAGATGTTGCCCCAGGTCGTCCCGTTCGGCTCGGTGCGCACCGACAGGTCGCAGATCGTGGTGACCAGGGCGGCCCCGACGCCGCCGGCCCAGCCCCCGTGCACGGCCCAGGCCAGCACGGCCGCCATCACCCAGAACGACGGGATCGTGGAGGCGTGCCGGTCCATCATCGCCTGGCTCTGCACCAGCGGCGTGGACAGCAGCGCCAGGCACGACACGACCAGGTCGGCCACGAACAGCCCGGTCCGGCGCCGCCGTGGCTCGTCGTACGCCCAGGTGACGAAGCCGGACCAGACCGCCATCCCGGCGACGACCACCGCCGCGCCGGCCGGGTGCGAGAAGTCGTCCCACCGGACGGCGTTGAGCACGATCGCGTAGACCAGCACGACCAGCCGCAGCACCGCGAGGGCACGGAACAGCGTCGTCTCCACCTGGTCGGTGGGAGAGCCCGCGCCGGGGCGCGGGACCGCCAGCGTCATCGGGTCAGGAGGCCCGGAGCTCGGGGTCGAGGGCCGCGTCCTTGGCCTTGGCCTCGGCGGCATCGGCTGCCGCAGCGGCGTCGGAGGACTTCTTCGCCGCCTCCTTGTCGAGCGCCTTGGCCTTGGCGGCGTACATGTCGACGTACTCCTGGTCGGAGAGCCGCATGATCTCGTACATGATCTCGTCGGTGACCGACCGCAGGATGAACCGGTCGCTCTCCAGTCCCTCGTAGCGGGAGAAGTCCAGCGGCTTGCCGAAGCGCACCAGCGGGCGGGTCAGCGAGCCGAACTTCTTGCCGGGCGGGGCGATCGCGTCGGTGCCGATCACCGCGATCGGGATCACCGGCACGCCGGTCTCGAGGGCGAGCCGGGCCACGCCGGTCTTGCCGCGGTAGAGGCGGCCGTCGTGCGAACGGGTCCCCTCGGGGTAGATCCCGAACAGCTCGCCCGCGTTGAGGATCTTCTTCGCCGAGGACAGCGCTCCCGCGGCCGCGTCACCGCTGGTGCGGTCGATCGGGACCTGCCCGGCGCCGGAGAAGAACTTCTTCTGGAACCAGCCCTTGATGCCGGGCGTGGTGAAGTACTCCGCCTTCGCCACGAACGTCACTCGGCGCGACAGGGTGAGCGGCATGAACAGCCAGTCCGCGTAGGACAGGTGGTTGCTGGCCAGGATGGCCGGCCCCTCGAGGGGGACGTTCTCGACGCCCTCCGTGCGGGGGCGGAACACGAGCCGGAGCAGCGGTCCGATGAAGACCCATTTGAGCAACCAGTAGAACACCGGCCGCACCTCCCCACGTCCGCTCCTTGCCCTGTCGGGCAAACCCTAGCCCCCCATGCCCCTACGTGCGACGATTGATTCCTGCTGGGGCTGCGGGTGGTTGAGGAGGGAGCGCAGCGACCGTCTCGAAACCACCGCACCAGCCTGCAGTCCGCACAACCCCGCCCAGGAGTCCCCGTGTCCGTCGCACCTCACGCCGAGCCGTTCTTCGCCGAGGCGAACCCGACCGGCCCCGACGGCCAGAAGGTCGGCGTCCTGCTCTGCCACGGGTTCACCGGCTCGCCGGCCTCGATGGTCCCGTGGGGCCGCTACCTCGCCGAGCAGGGCTTCGGCGTCGCGGTCCCCCGCCTGCCCGGCCACGGCACCACCTGGCAGGACATGAACAAGACCACCTGGCGCGACTGGTACGGCGAGGTCGAGCGCGCCTTCGAGAAGCTCCGGGCCGAGTGCGACCAGGTTGTCGTGGGCGGACTGTCCATGGGCGCCACGCTCGCCCTGCTCCTCGCGGCCAACCGGCAGTCCGAGGTCGCCGGCGTGATCAGCGTGAACGTCTCGGTCGACAACAAGGACCCGCGCCGGTTCGCGCTCCCGGTCCTCAAGCGGTTCATCCCGTCGTTCCCCGGCATCACCGACGACGTGAAGAAGCCCGGGGTGACCGAGTCCGGCTACGACCGGCTCCCGCTGCACGCGGCGCACGAGTTCATCGGCCTGTGCAAGCAGGTCCAGACCCAGCTCCCCCGGGTCACCCAGCCGCTGCTGGAGTTCAAGTCGTCGGTCGACCACGTCGCCGACCCGGGCTCCCACAAGCTCTTGCTGAACACGGTGTCGTCGCGGGACGTGACCGAGCGGATTCTTGAGAACAGCTACCACGTGGCTACGCTCGACAACGACGCCCCGCTGATCTTCGATGAGTCCGCGGAGTTCGTACGACGAGTGACGGGACCATGACCCAGCCTGACGACCGCAACCCCGACGAGCCGGGCACCGGCTCGTCCGAGGCCGAGCCCTCGTTCGACCTCGACGCGGAGTGGGCACAGATCATCGCCAACTACGGCGACCGCCCCGTCATGGGGTCCGAGGCCGATCCGGTGGTTGAGGACGGCGGCGACCCGCCGGTGGTTGAGGAGGGAGCAGAGCGACCGTCTCGAAACCACCGCGACCCACGAAACCCCCGCCGCCCCCGCAACCTCTTCGACCGCTCCTACATCGAGTCCACCACCGAGTCCAGCTCGGAGCTGAACTCGGAGGCCACCTGGGACGACGAGGGCCACTTCGTCCCGCCGGAGCCCCCGCCGCTGCCGACGCTCGAGCCGCGCCGCAAGCTCGCCTGGATCAGCCTGTTCGGGGCGCCGGCGATGCTGCTGCTGGCCGTCGTGTTCGGCTGGCACTACCCGAGCTGGCTCGGCACCCTGCTCGTGCTCGGCTTCGTCGGCGGGTTCGTCTACCTGGTCGCCACGATGCCCCGCAACCGCCCGGGCGACTGGGGCGGCGACGACGGCGCCGGCGTCTGACCCGCGCCGGCGCTCACTTCGAGAGGTGCAGCCCGTCCGGCGGGACGTACACGTTCTTCTCCAGCACGTAGTCCGACCTCAGGCACGCCGGGTTGCCGTTGAACTCCAGGTTCCCCACGACGATGAGCGACTCCATGCTGCGCGAGCACCCGTTGCCGTCGTACCGGAGCTTCGAGGACAGCGCGTAGATCGTCCCCACGTACGACGCGGTGCCCGCCCCGCTGATCTCCAGGTCGCGGATGTTCAACCGGTCGTACATGATCGCCAGGCCCGCCGTCGGTCCCGTCGTCGGCGCGACGATGTGGATGTTGCCGTTGCCGCCGGCGTCGAGCCAGCCCCCGTTCTGCCCGGGTGGGTGGCAAGCGCTGACCGCGGTGGTCGACCCGCACGCGAAGTACAACGTCACCCCGCTGGTGGCGTCGAGCGACGCGAGGCCGGAGAAGTCCCACTCCCCGGTGATCACGTAGATCCCGGGTTGGAGGACACAAGGGTCGTTGCCGAAGTTGCGCGCTCCGTAGAGCCCCGGCCCGTGGGTCGAGCCGGTCCCGCACGGGTCGGACTTCGCCGTCAGCTCGGTGAAGTCGATCTGGGGGTCGTAGTTGGCGAGCGGGTCGAGGATCGGCTCCTGGCCGGTGAGCGGGTCGGGTTCGTAGCCGTCGAGCGGTCCGGTCGCCGTCCCCTCGACCGAGATGATCCCGTCCGTGGACACCATACCGTTGTTCTGGATGTTGACCGAGCCGTTGATGGAGATGTCGCCGCCGGAGATGTAGGCGTCGCCGTTCTGGAAGTCGTGGTAGCCGCTGCCGACGACGCACAGCCCGCAGTTGGCCTGGCCGCCGAGGCGGATCGACGCCTGGGCCTGCGCGGAGATGTCGACGTTGGTGATCCCGAAGACCGCCCCGAAGACCAGCTTCACGCCGCGGACGGGTGCGACGACGCGGACGACGGTGGGCTGCGTGTCGTCGTCGAACGAGATGCACTCGGTGGCCGAGTAGCTCTTCGCGCCGTACGTCGTCTCCGGAGCCGGGTAGACCAGCGGGCTCGGGTCGTCGCACCCGGTCCAGTCCGCCTCGGTGACGTCGTAGTTGTTCGCCGCGTAGTCGTGCGCCGCCGCGATCGCCGCCGGGATGTTCGCCTCGTCGGTGCCGGACAGGTAGAGCGCGTTGCCGGCCGCCAGCGCCGAGGCGTCCGAGGCGGCCTGGGCCTCACCGCGTACGACGCGCGCCTGGCCGAGGTCGGCGACGAGCGCCGCGATGCCGAAGATGATGACGGTCATCACGGCGACCAGGATGGCCACCGCTCCCCCTTCGTCCCGACGGGGACGCCGGGCTAGCTGCACGTAGCCGGCCACGACGCACCCGCCGGGAGCACCTCCGCGCCGCCGGTCTCGGTCTGCCCCGGCGACGCGGTCTCGATCGACATCCGCGACTCCCAGGTGATCATCCGGTCGTCGGGCAGCGGGACCAGCCCGGGGAGCCGGTCGGCCTGGACCATGCCGCACACGATCAGCTCGTGGCCGCGGATCCAGCCGTCCGGCAGCACGACCTTGACGTAGGTGGCGCCGGTCATCGCGTTCACGTCCGACTCCGCGCGGCACATCAGCTTCTTGATGTTGGTCGACGGCGCGGTGCCGGCGTAGGTCATCCCGCAGCTCGAGGAGTCGCCGTAGTTCTGCACGACGCCCTGGCGGGCCGCCTCGCGCAGGCCCTGCCGCAGGTTGAGCGAGTCGTTGAACCACAGCCCGTAGGTGAGCGTGCCGAACAGCACCGCGAACACGATCGGCGACACGAGGCCGAACTCCAGAGCCGCGGCGCCGCGCTGACTGCGTCGTGGCGTCCGCCTCTGTCGGCCCAGGGTTTCCATCGCGGCGTTCCTCCGTCGGTCCAGTCCCCCACGACAAGTAACGGAATCTGGACATTCCGACTGAACGGTTGAGAACCGGGACTACCCGGACAGACCACCCGGGCTGGTCCGGAGGTGCTAGACCACTGGTCTAGGTTTCAGCGCAGCCCGACGACCGCCAGGACGGGCCGGTGGTCGCTCCCCGCGGCCAAGAGCTCCTCGGAAACGCCGGGATCCCCGTGCGAGACCACGTCGACGACGCCGCGCACGAGCAGGGCATCGATCCGCTTCACCGGCTCGTCGGCGGGGAACGTCAGCCAGTCCCGGGACCCGTGATCGACGAAGCCGGCCTCACGAAGCGTCCTCCACGAGGGACCGTCCGGCCCCTCGTTGAGGTCCCCGGCGACCACGACCGGCCCGCGCAGGGTCTTCGCGACGGCCAGGACGCGTCGTAGCTCCTTGACCCGCCGCTCCCGATCCAGGCTGAGGTGACAGGAGACGACCCCGACCAGGCGGCCGTGGATCCGCAGCTGCGCCCACGCGATCCCGCGACGCGGCTGGAACAGCGGCTGGCGCAGCACCTCGGAGCCCGCCTTCTTCACCACGATCCCGTCCGCCACCGCAATCAGGTTCGACCCGGCCGGCCGCCCACCGGTCACGAAGCGCAATCCCCAGGCGTCGCACAGCCGCAGGCAGTGCCGCTTCCAGACCAGCCAGGTCTTGGGGCTCTCGTTCACGAGCAGCACGTCCGGTGCGGCCTCGCGGACGACCTCGTTCAGGGCGCGGCCGCGTCGCCCGCCCATGAAGATGTTGTAGGTCATCACCCTTGCCCGAGTCACAGATCGGATCCTGGCACACATCGCGACTGGGGCGTCTCGAAAACGCCCCGGGGCGGCGCACTACTTCGACAGGTGCAGACCGTCCGGCGGAACGAACACGTTCTTGTCCTTGACGTAGTTCGACTTCAAGCACGAGTTGTTGCCGTTGAACTCGAGCGAGTTGACCACGATCAGCGACTGGTTGGTGACGCTGCAGCCGTTGCCGTCGAAGCGCATCTTCGCGGAGTAGCCGTAGATCGTGCCGACGTACTGCGACTCCCCGTTGCCGGTGAGCCACAGCGGGCTCGTGTTGAGGCGGTCGTAGGCGATCGCGAGTCCGGCGTAAGCGCCGGTGGTCGGCGCGGTCAGCTTGATCATCCCGTTGCCGTGTGCGAGCAGCGCTCCACCCTCCTCGCCCGGGGCGTTGCAGGCGCGCGGCGAGGACTGCGTGCCGCAGGTGAAGTACAGAGTGACGCCGGTCCCGGTGAAGGCGTCGTTGCCGGTGAGCGACCAGTCGCCGGTGATGACGTAGAGGCCCGCCTGGAGCGTGCAGCCGGAGCTGAACGCGACGTCCCCGTAGACGCCGGGTCCATGGCCCGCGCCTGCACCGCAGGGGTTCGTGTTGCTCTTCGGCGTGACGTTGGCCAGGTCGGTCGGCAGCGGGAGCGCGGCCAGCGGGTCGTCGATCGGTTCTTGGTTCTGCAGGAGCGGCTCGCTGAAGTGGTCACCGGTCGCCGTGCCGGACACGCTGATCGTTGCGCCGCTGAGCGTGCCGTCATCGCTGGGAGTCCCGGCCGCGGTCAGGTCCCCCTGAGACTTCAGCGACACGTCCCCATTGATGGCCACGCTCCCGCCTTCGATCGTGGCGTCACCGTTCTGCAGGTCGTGCGGCCCGAACCCGACCACGCACAGCGCGCAGTCGGCGACCGAGTCGAGCTTCAGCGAGGCCTCCGCTTGGGCCGACACCTCGAGCTTGGAGGCGCCGAACACGGATCCGAAGACGAGCTTCACGCCCTTGACCGGAGCCACCACCCGGACACTCTGCGGTTGGATGCCCGACGTGTCGGCGTCATCGTCGTCGTAGGAGATGCACTCGGTCGCCGAGTAGCTCGTGGCGCCGTAGGTCGTGGCAGGCGCCGTGTAGGTGAGTGCGCCCGGGTCCTGGCACGCCGCCCAGTCCGCCTCCGTCACCCCGTAGTTGTCGCGGGCGTAGTCGTGGGCGGCGGCGATCGCGGCCGGCACGTCAGCATCGGCCGTCCCCGCGAGGTAGAGCTGGTTGGCGGCCGCCAGTGCGGAGGAGTCGCTGGCGGCCTGGGCCTCCCCTCGAAGCACCCGCGCCTGGCCGAGGTCGGCGACCAGCGCCGCGATCCCGAACAGTACGACGGTCATCGCGGCGACCAGCACCACGACGGCGCCGCGCTCGTCGCGCCGCCGATCGCGCAGCCGCGCTGCTAGACGCACCAGGACCAGTCCGTCCCGGCCGGGGGCTGCTCCTCGCCTCCGACCTCGCTCAGCGGGTTGAGCGGGATGGGCGCCTGAGCCGGCGTCGCCGACTCGATCGACATCCGCGACGACCACCGGATCATCCTGTCGCCGGGCAGCGGGACCAAGCCGGGGAGCCGGTCGGCCTCGACCATGCCGCACACGACCAGCTCCCGGCCGCGGATCCAGCCGTTGGGCAGCAGGACCTTGAGGTAGCTCGTGCCTGTCATCGCGCCGACGTCGGACCGGGCCTTGCACATCAGGTGCTTGATGTTGGCCGACGGAGCCGTGCCGGCGAACGTCATCGTGCAGTTCTCGGAGCCGTAGTTGGCCACCACGCCCTGCCGCGACGCCTCCCGCAAGCCCTGGCGCAGGTTGAGCGAGTCGTTGAACCACAGCCCGTAGGTCAGCGTGCCGAAGAGCACCGCGAACACGATCGGCGAAACCAGTCCGAACTCCAGCGCGGCCGCACCGCGCTCGCGGCGACTGCGTGGCAGGCGACGACGGCCTGTGGACATGGAACTGTGCTCCCCCGGTTGCCGAGACTGGTCTCCCTGGGAGTTTCGGCAGGTCAGGGGCCCGACTGAACCCCCAGCGGCCCAGGAGACGACGTTGTCCCCGTCACGCTCCCAGCCGCTCCGGTCAGACAAGCAGCTCGCGGGCGAGCGTGGCAGCGCCGATGAACCCGGCGTCCGGCCCGAGCTGTGCTGCCAAGATCTCCGGCTCCCGACGGAACCCTCGACCGGGCAGGCGGGCCGCGAAAGCCTTCCGGGCCGGCTCGAGGAGCAGGTCTCCCGCGGCGGAGAGACCGCCGCCGACGATCACGATCTCGGGGTCGAGGGCCGACACCAAGCCGGCCAGCCCCACCCCGAGCCATCCTCCGACGTCCTCGAAGGCCTCCAGCGCCCAACCTTCACCGGCCCGCGCCGCGTCGGTCACGGCGGGCCCGTCGAGACCCCCGTGCGGCCGCCCCACCCGGGCGATGGCCCGGCCGCTGGAGTACTGCTCCCAGCAACCCTGCTGCCCGCACTCGCACGGCAGTCCGTCGGGCACCACCTGCATGTGCCCGAACTCCCCGGCCAGCCCCTGCGCCCCTCGTACGACGTCGCCCGCCACCACGACCGCGCCGCCGATCCCGGTGCCCAAGGTCAGGCAGAGCGCCTCTCTGAACCCCCGACCGGCGCCGAAGCGCATCTCCGCGCGCGCCGTCGTGTTGGCGTCGTTGTCGACGACGACGGGCAGCCCGAGGCGCTCCTGGAGCACCGCCTGCAGCGGCTCGTCGCGCCAGGATAGGTGCGGGGCAAACCGCACCACGCCCTTCAGGTCCACGAACCCCGCGGCTCCGACGCCGACCGCCGAGACTTCGGCGTGCCTGCGCAGTTCCTCCACGGCCGCGACGATGGTGTCCTCGACCACCTCGGGCGCAGAGCTGCGATGCGGCGTACGACGCTGCACGCGCTCGATGGGGCGTCCCGCGGCATCGACCACGCCGGCGAGCACCTTGGTGCCCCCGATGTCGACACCGATGGTCAGCCGTTGCGCCATGGCGTGACAGTAGCCAACGCCGCCCGGCTCCCTTCGGACGCTGCGCCTAAACGCTGACGTAGCCTCCCGGGACGGTGCCGGGCGGTCGTTTCACATCATCTCTGTGCTTTCTCCCCAGAACGGCGCTCTCCGCTTCCTACCGTCGGTCTCGACGCGAGAGGAGGAACCAGCATGACTACGAGCACGGACCGAGTCAGGGACGGCCGCCGTCCGAGCAATGAGCGGGGCGCGGTCGCGGTCGAGTTCGCGCTGGTGCTTCCCGTGCTGGTCATGCTGCTGCTGGGCGTCACCACCACCGGGATCTCCTACAGCCACGCCCTCGGCGCGGCGAACGCGGTCCGGGAGGGATCGCGCTTCGGCGCCACGGCCGATGCGAGCACTCCTGCCACCTGGGCGAGCGACGTCATCAGGCGCGTGCGCGGGACCCAGTTCGACGACCCCACCTCGGAGACCGCCGTCTGCGTCCAGCTGTGGAAGAAGGGCACCGGCTCGCTCGGCGGCACCTGCAGCCAGGGCACCGTCACGCCGAACCTCACGCTGCCCACCACCGAGACCGCGCGCCCCGCGGTGCCGACCGAGCTCGCTGCCGGTGCCTGCGTCGTGCGTGTCATCGCAGCCCGCAACTTCACCATCAACATCGCCATCGCGCCCGCGTGGAACCGGGTGAACGTCAACTCGTCGGTGGCCCGCTACGAACGCACGGACAAGGTGGCGACATGCGGGTGAATTTGGCCCCGCGCCGGCACCGGACAGCGACCGACGAACGCGGTGCGGTCGCCATCGTGGTCGCGCTCAGCATGGTCATGCTCCTCGTCGCCGCCGCCATGGTGCTCGACTTCGGCGTCGTGCGTGTCGACCGGCAGCGCGCCAAGGCCACCGCCGACAGCGCCGTGATGGCGGGCATGCGCGCCGCCGACGGCAAGACCGGCGACGTGTACTCGTTCAGGGCCGTCTGCGCCGCCCTCTCGTTCCTGCGCGCCAACGACGACCGGATGTCCGGGCTGCCCGACGGCATCTGCGCCTCCCCCGACAACACGGCGAAGTGCAGTTCGGCGACCCCGACGGCCAACCCGGCCGTCTACGACCACTCGATCACCAACGCCGGTACGACGTA
>JBQCEF010000609.1:0-7653 GCA_051960495.1 Nocardioides sp.
CGGCGCCTCGGTCTCCAACATCCTGCGCTTCGGCGAGGACTTCCCGACCGCCGAGGGGTCGGCGCAGGTGCGCACCTACCCGCTGGTGGTCAACCGGCGCTCGGACGGCCGCATCCTGCAGGTCGCCAACGACCTGGCGCGGCCGCTCTACAGCTCCGGCTCGGTCCAGCCGCTGGAGGCGAAGCCCGACGCCGAGCCGGGCGAGGTGCGGGTCGCCGTGCACGAGACCTACCGCGACGAGCTGGCCTGGCTGCCCGACCAGGTCAAGGCCGCCCACCGGGCGATGACCGAGCCGGCCTGGCGCGAGATCGGCGTGCTGGCGCGCGACAACAAGCACGCCGCCGACGTGTTCGATGCGCTGACCGCGGCGGAGATCCCGGTGGAGATCGTCGGCCTGCAGGGCCTGCTCCGGCTGCCCGAGGTCGCCGAGGTCGTCGCCACCCTGACGCTGCTGCACGACCTGACCGCCAACGCGGAGCTGCTGACGCTGCTCACCGGTCCTCGCTGGGCGATCGGCAGCCGCGACCTCGCGCTGCTCGGCAAGCAGGCCCGTGCGCTGGCCCGGGTGACCGGACCCATGGACCGGGAGAAGCTGCGCGACCTCGCCGAGGAGCTCGAGACCGCCGTCGCCGGGGCGGACCCGACCGAGGTGGTCTCGCTCGCCGACGCGCTGGAGGACCCGGGGGAGGCGCCTTACTCGCCGGAGGCGCGCGAGCGGTTCGCCCTGCTCGCGGCCGAGCTGCGGCACCTGCGGTCGATGGCCGGGGAGCCGCTGCTCGACCTGGTGCGCCGGATCATCGACACCACCGGCATCGACGTGGAGCTCGCCTCCTCGGTGAGCCCGGCCGCGCAGGCCCGCCGCGAGAACCTCGACCTGTTCGTCAAGGCGGTCGCGGAGTTCCAGGCCGTCGACGGCGAGGTCACGCTGCCCGCGCTGCTGGCCTACCTGCAGGCCGAGGACGAGTTCGGCTCCGGCCTCGACGTGGCCACCCCGACCGACGCCGACTCGGTGAAGCTGCTGACCGTGCACCGCGCCAAGGGGCTGGAGTGGGACGCGGTGTTCCTCGTCGGGGTCGCCGAGTCGCGGTTCCCGTCCGGGCGCACGCGCACCAAGTGGACCGCGGGCCCAGGCGTGCTGCCCTCGCCGCTGCGCGGGGACGCTCGCGACCTTCCGGCGCTGCGCGGTCACGACTGCGCGGCGCTGAAGGAGCTGGCCGAGGACACCAAGAACCACGAGCTGACCGAGGAGCTGCGGCTCGGGTACGTCGCGGTCACGCGTGCGCGACACCTCCTGGTGGTCTCGTCGTTCTGCTGGATCCCCGACCGCAAGGGCTCGCTGGGCCCGTCGCCCTACCAGGAGACGATCAAGGCGACGATGGCGTCCTGGGGGGCCGAGCCCGAGCTGTGGCAGGACAAGCCGGCCAAGGACGACCCCAACCCGCTCGACGCCGTGCCGCTGTCGCGGCCGTGGCCGATGGAGGCGCACCTCGGCGAGGTCGAGCGGCGCCGGGAGGCCGCGGCACGGGTCGGCGAGGCGGCCGCGCGGCTGGCGTCGGGTTCGCCCCCACGCGACGAGGGGCTGTCCCCGGAGGACGCCGACCTGGTCGCCGGCTGGGATGCCGAGATCGAGCGGCTGCTCGAGGAGGCGCGGCGCGACCGGGCCGAGGAGATCGTCGTACCCCTGCCCTCGAGCCTGTCCGCGACGGCCGTCGCCCGGCTGCGTGACGAGCCGGAGCGGTTCGCCGCCGAGCTGGCCCGACCGATGCCGCGCAAGCCGTCGCCGAGCGCCCGGTTCGGCACCCGGTTCCACGCCTGGGTGGAAGCGCGGTTCGGCCAGCAGCTGCTGCTCGACCCCGACGAGCTGCCCGGCCGCGGCGACGACGGCATCGACGACGACTCCGACCTCGCCGAGCTGGTCGCCCGGTTCGAGGCCGGTGCGTTCGCCGACCGGGTGCCGGTGGCGATCGAGCCGCCGTTCGCCCTCGTGCTCGACGGCCAGGTGGTGCGCGGGCGGATCGACGCGGTGTACGCCGACGAGGAGGCCGGGCCGGGCCACTTCCTCGTCGTGGACTGGAAGACCAACCGGCAGCAGACCGCCGACCCGCTCCAGCTGGCGCTCTACCGCGTGGCGTGGGCGGAGCTGCAGGGCGTGCCGGTCGAGCAGGTGCGTGCGGCGTTCTATTACGTCCGCACTGGCGACCTGGTCGAGCACACCGATCTCGAGGACCGGGCCGGGCTGGAGAAGATCGTCGCGGCGGGCTGAGGCGGTGGGCTCACCTGCTCGTGGCTGCTGGCTCGTGCCCGCGTGACGGGATGCTGACGAGGAACGCCACCCAGACCGCCAGGCCCACGACCGTCATCACGGGCGACGGTTCAGTGCCCATGACGAGCAGGAACGCCGCGGTGAACAGGGCGACCTCGACACCGAGCCGCGCCGGGTCCCGGAGCCGTCGGGGCGCCCGCGGCGCGACCCAGCGGCCCCAGACAGTGGCCGCGGCGATCGGGAGCGCGAGGCCGAGGACGAGAGAGCCGGGCAGCGAACCGCCTCGCTGCCATCCGCCGACCCCGAGACAGGCCAGCATGCCGACCTCGGCGAGGAACCGGACCGCCAGGAGCGCCATCACGGCAGCAGCCTAGAGACCGCACGGCTCCCTTCAAGGTGACTCCAGCGCGACGATGCTCACTAAGGTCCGTTGGTACGTCGAACCGGCGTTTCGCGTGCCATCGGACCTTGGTGGCGCGCCCGATCGGTCGGTCATGCGGTCGAGGCCTCCGGATGGGGAGGCGTGGGCCGCACGAGCGGCGGCGGACAAAGCCCTGTCTGGTCGCAGCGCGCCGGCTAAGCCCGAAATGCACGCGACATCGACCGTGCGCGTGCGTAACGGGCTTACCCGGCCGGGTGGACCTGGCGTGCTCACTAAGGTCCATTGGTACGTCGACCGGCGTTTCGCGTGCCATCGGACCTTAGTGACAGGGCCGGTCAGTCGGCGAGGTAGATCCAGGCCGGTCAGCGGGCAGGCCGATCAGCGGGCGAGGTAGATCCGGGCCTCCCACCCGGCCAGCGAGACCGAGGCGCCGTCCAGCACCGGATCCGCCGCCCCGGGCAGGTTGCCCAGCAGCAGCTCGGCAGCCGTCCACCCAGACCCGCCAACCCCGCCCGGCTCTGCCGACCCGGCCCCGGCCGCGCCCAGGTCGACCTCCCGCGGCTCGCGCCCGCAGTTGGCGACCACGAGCATCCGCTCCCCGCCCGCGCTGCGGACATAGCCCCACAGTGCCGGGTCGTCCTCCCAGAGCGGGGTGAAGTCGCCCTCGGCGAAGATCGGCATGGTGTGCCGCAGCTCGATCAGCCGCCGGTAGTGGCTGAACACCGACTCCGGGTCGTCGACCTGGTCGACCACGTTGAGCCACGTGTGGTTGGAGTTGACCCGCAGCCACGGCTCGCCGGTGGTGAAGCCGGCGTGCGGCGTGGCGTCCCACTGCATCGGCGTCCGCGCGTTGTCCCGGCTGATCTTCGCCAGCCCGGCCAGCGCCACGTCGACGTCGATGCCGCGCTCGGGCACGCTCGCGAAGTAGTTCACCGCCTCCACGTCGCGGTGGTCCTCCGCGGAGGCGAACGGGTAGTTGGTCATCCCGATCTCCTCGCCTTGATAGACGTACGGCGTGCCGCGCATCCCGTGCAGCACGGTCGCGAGCGCCGTCGCCGAGGCCCGCCACCACGCCGGGTCGTCGTCGCCGAAGCGCGATACCACCCGGGGCTGGTCGTGGTTGTTCCAGTACAGGCTGTTCCAGCCGCGCTCCGCCAGAGCGGTCTGCCACCGGTTCAGGGACGCCTTGAGCACCACGAGGTCGAGCCCGATGTAGTCGAACTTGTCGATCGGGCCGGTGTCGACGCCGACGTGCAAGAACTTGAAGACCATGTCGACCTCGGCCCGCTCGGGGTCGGTGTAGAGCACTGCCTGCTCCGGCGTCACGCCCGGCATCTCGCCGACGGTGAGGAACTGCCCGTCGCGGCCGCCGAACACCTCCCGGCGCATCTCGGCGAGGTAGTCGTGGATGCGCGGGCCGTTCGCGAACTGGTCGAAGGCCAAGATGTGCTTCTGCCCCGGTTGGTGCGGGGCGTCGGGCAGCCCGTCGACCTTCGAGATGAAGTTGATGACGTCCATCCGGAAGCCGTCGACGCCGCGGTCGAGCCACCAGCGCATCATGTCGTGCACGGCCGCGCGCACGTCGGGGTTCTCCCAGTTGAGGTCGGGCTGCTTGCGGTCGAACAGGTGCAGGTAGTACTGGCCGCGGCCTTCGTGCCACTGCCAGGCCGAGCCGCCGAAGAACGCCCCCCAGTTGTTGGGCTCGGCTCCCTCGGCCCCCGGCGCCGCGCCGTCCCGGCCGTCGCGCCAGATGTACCAGTCGTGCTTGGCGTTGTCCCGCGACGACGCCGACTCCACGAACCACGGGTGCTCGTCGGAGCTGTGGTTGACCACCAGGTCCATGACCAGCTTCATCCCGCGCTCGTGCAGGCCGGCCACCAACGCGTCGAGGTCCTCGAGCGTCCCGAACAGCGGGTCGATGTTTCGGTAGTCGCTGATGTCGTAGCCGTTGTCGGCCTGCGGGGAGGTGTAGACCGGGGACAGCCACAGCACGTCGACGCCGAGCCGGTGCAGGTGGTCGAGGCGGGAGATCACGCCGGGGAGGTCACCGATGCCGTCCCCGTCGGAGTCGGCGAAGCTGCGCGGGTAGATCTGGTAGACGACGGCGGACTTCCACCACGGCTGCTCGGACGACTGCTGCTCGGACGACTGGGGGTCGGTCGATGACATGCGCCCACCCTGCCAGAGAGCGGGGCCGGCGTGCGCCCGGTGGGTCAGGCCTGGTCCAGCACCGCGTCGAGGGCGATCTCGACCATGTCGCTGAACGTGTTCTGCCGCTCCTCCCACGACGTCTGCTCGCCGGTGACGACGTGGTCGGAGACCGTGCAGATCGCCAGCGCCTTCGCCTTGTGCTGGGCGGCGAGCGTGTAGAGCGCGCTGGCCTCCATCTCGACCGCGAGCACGCCGTAGTCGACCATGCGAGAGGTCAGCTCGGGCCGCGGGTGGTAGAACGAGTCGCTCGACATCAGCAGCCCGACCCGGGTCGCGCCCGGCAGGTCGCGCGCTACGGCTGCGTCGTACGCCGCGCGCAGCAGTCCGAAGTCCGCGACCGGCGCGTAGTCGAGCCCTTCGAAACGGATCCGGTTCATCGACGAGTCGGTGCACGCGCCGGACGCGATCACGAGGTCGCGCAGCGCGAGGTCCTCGGTCAGGGCGCCGCACGAGCCGACGCGCACGATCGAGCGCACGCCGTACTCCTGGAGCAGCTCGTTGACGTAGATCGACAGCGACGGCAGCCCCATCCCCGAGCCCTGCACGGACACGCGCTCGCCGCGGTAGGTGCCGGTGAAGCCGAGCATGCCCCGCACCTCGGAGTAGCACTCGGCGTCGTCGAGGAAGTTCTCGGCGATCCACTTCGCGCGCATCGGGTCGCCGGGCATCAGGACGTGCGGGGCGATCTGGCTCTTCTCTGCCGCGATGTGGGTGCTCACGGGTCTCCTCCTGGGTGGCGCTCGAAGCCGGGGTGCCCCAGAACCGTAGACGCACTCCTGCCCGGGAGGGTGGTCCAGGGTGACTAGGGTCGGTACGTGACTGCTCCCGACCACCGTGACCCGCTCGCGCAGTACCCCCACGTCGCTCCGATCGCGCTCTCCGAGCACGCCCACAACCGGATCGCCGGGCGGCGCACCGACGACGTCTGGCTCGACCAGGTCTGGGCCGAGCCGACCACGAAGGTGCTGGTGCTGCACGACGCCCGGCTGGTCGTGCCCGAGGAGACCGGCGAGATCACCTGGATCTCCCCGGCGGACGCGCCGGCGGGACAGCGGGTGCTGCTCGGGGAGTACGGCGACGAGGTGCGATTCGCGCTGCTCGCCGACGACGTGCCGGCGGGGCACCGCACCGAGCACCTGCGTGCTTACGTGCAGAGCGTCCACTCCGACGAGGCGGCGCTGGTGCTGCACGCGGTGGCGCTCGCGGAGTGGCACCGCGGCCACCGGTACTGCCCCCGCTGCGGGGCGGCCCTCGAGGTCAGCCAGGCCGGCCACCTGCTGGTGTGCTCCGGCTGCGGCCGCCAGCAGTTCCCGCGCACCGACCCGGCCGTGATCATGCTCGTCACCGACGGTGAGGACCGGTGCCTGCTCGGCCGACAGTCGCAGTGGCCCGAGGGGCGCTACTCGACACTGGCCGGGTTCGTCGAGCCGGGGGAGTCGCTCGAGGCCGCGGTCGCCCGCGAGGTCGAGGAGGAGGTCGGCGTCGAGGTCGGCGAGGCGTCGTACTTCGGCAACCAGCCGTGGCCGTTCCCCGCGAGCCTGATGGTCGGGTTCTTCGCCCGGGCGCGCCCCACCGAGATCAGCGTCGACGGTGCGGAGATCGAGGACGCGCGCTGGTTCACCCGCGAGGAGATGCGCCGCGAGGCCGAGGCCGGGACGCTGCTGCTGCCGGGCGGGATCTCGATCTCCCGGTCGCTGGTCGAGACCTGGTACGGCGGCCCGCTCCCCGGCTCCTGGTGACCCCGATTCGTCTGCGCTCTTTCGTCTGTTTTCAGCGGAAGGGTCGCAGACGAATCGGAGGGCGGGGTCAGTTCAGGGTGGCGAGCTTGGCCTTCACCTGGGCGACGGAGGGGTTCGTCTGCGCCGAGCCGTCGGAGTAGACCAGGGTCGGCACGGTCTGGTTGCCGCCGTTGACCTGCTCGACGATCAGGGCCGCGTCCGGCACCTGCTCGATGTCCACGACCTCGTAGCGGATGCCCTCCCGGTCCAGCTGGCTGCGCAGCCGGTGGCAGTAGCCACACCACTGGGTGGAGTACATCGTGAGCGCGGTCATTCCTGTCCTTCCTCGCGTCTAGGCTGGTCACAACCCCCAACAGCCGATCTGCAGGAGTTTGTTCCCCGATGCCCGTTCCTCCAAGCACGGCCGACAGCCTGCTCGAGGCGCTCGACCCCGAACAACGGGAGGTCGCCCTCGCCCTGCAGGGGCCGGTCCGGGTGCTGGCGGGTGCGGGGACGGGCAAGACCCGGGCGATCACCCACCGGATCGCCTACGGGGTGAGGTCCGGCGTCTACAACCCGACCGAGGTCCTCGCGGTCACGTTCACGACCCGCGCGGCCGGCGAGATGCGCGGGCGGCTGCGCGAGCTCGGCGCGGGCGGCGTGCAGGCGCGCACCTTCCACTCCGCGGCGCTGCGGCAGGCTCGCTACTTCTGGCCGCGCGTGTACGGCGGGGACCTGCCGGTCCTCACCGAGTCGAAGCTGGCCCTGATGGGCAACGCCGCACGCCGCAACCGGGTGGAGACCGACCAGGCCACGCTGCGCGACCTCGCCTCGGAGGTCGAGTGGGCCAAGGTCAGCAACGTCCGGCCCGACGACTACGCCGACGTGGCGTCCGCGCGGGGCCGATCGGTCAGCGGGCACGACCCGGCCACCGTGGCTCGCGTCTTCGCGACCTACGAGGAGGTCAAGCGCGACCAGGGCCGGATGGACATGGAGGACGTCCTCCTGTGCGCCGCGGCGCTGCTCGCCGAGGACGAGCGTGTCGCGGCCGAGGTGCGCCGGCAGTACCGCTGGTTCGT
>JBQCEF010000610.1:0-2048 GCA_051960495.1 Nocardioides sp.
TGGTGCAGGTCAACCTCGACCCCGATGCCGGTGCGGGATCGGGCCGGGGCGGCGCCGCGCCCGCCGACGTGGTGCCGCTCGCCGAGCAGGTGGCGGCCGCGGAGGGGCTGCGGCTGCGCGGGGTGATGGCGGTCGCGCCGCTGGGCGAGGACCCGCGCGCGGCCTTCGAGAGACTTGCCCGGATCGCCGACGGGGTGCGCCGGGTGGAACCGTCCGCGACCTGGGTCTCGGCGGGCATGAGCGGCGACCTGGAGGCCGCCGTACAGACAGGTGCGACACACGTGCGGATTGGCTCTGCGGTCCTCGGACCGAGGCCACCGCTCGGGTAGTGTCAGGCACGTAGCAGCGGCCGCACAAAGCGGCACAGACGGAAGGCAACAGGCATGGGCAGCGCGATGCGCAAGATGGGTGTCTACCTTGGCCTGCTCGAGGACACAGAGCGCTACGAGGACGAGTACTACGACGAGTACGACGACCGCCGCGACGAGCCCGCTCGTCCCGCCCCGGTCGCCAACCTCGCCGAGCACCGGCGTCCGCACCCGCCGCGGGCCGCGGCCCCGGCCACCTCGACCGTGGCGGAGCTCTCCCGGATCACCACGCTGCACCCGCGCACCTACAACGAGGCGCGCACCATCGGCGAGAACTTCCGCGAGGGCGTGCCGGTGATCATGAACCTCTCCGAGATGGACGACAACGACGCCAAGCGGCTCGTGGACTTCTCGGCCGGCCTGGTCTTCGCGGTGCGCGGCACGATCGAGCGCGTCACCAACAAGGTGTTCCTGCTCTCGCCGCCGAACGTCTCGGTGGCGGCCGAGGACAAGGCCCGGATCGCCGAGGGCGGCTTCTTCAACCAGAGCTGAACCGGGGCCGTCTAGACTCCGACACCGTGACGCTCGTCGGTTCGGTCCTCGACCTCATCCTGTTCATCTTCCTCGTCCTGCTGTTCATCAGGCTGGTCGTGGACTGGGTGCAGGTCTTCGCGCGCTCGTGGACGCCCCGCGGGCCGATCCTGGTGGTCCTCGAGATCGTCTACTCCATCACCGACCCGCCGATCCTGTTCGTCCGGCGGTTCGTGCCACCGCTGCGCCTGGGCAGCATCGCGCTCGACACCAGCTTCCTGATCGTGCTCGTGGTGGTCTACCTGCTCCGGATCCTGGTCGGGGTCATCTTCTTCCGCTGAACCTCCCACGCCGTGTTCCCGCGGGGTGTGACTCTGCCGCGCGATCGCTAGTAGGCTCCCCGGCGAGACGTCGACTCGTCTTCGACCCACCTTCCTGCGGCCCCGTTGTCGCGGAGTACCGTGGGCGAGTGGCTGCGACGCCGCGACACACAACGACTACGAAACAAAAGGGTGAGGTCATGCCGCTGACGCCTGAGGACGTGAGCAACAAGCGCTTTACTCCGGTCCGGCTCCGCGAGGGCTACGACATGGGCGAGGTCGACCAGTTCCTCGACGAGGTCGAGGCCGAGCTGGCGCGACTCACGCGGGAGAACGACGACCTCCGCAGCAAGCTCGCCGCGGCCCAGCAGGGCGGCGGCACCCCCGCGGCGGCGCCGGCCAAGGAGCCGGTCAAGGCCCCCGAGCCCGAGCCGGAGCCCGCGAAGCCGGCTCCCGCCGCTGCTGCCCCGGCTGCCCCGGTCGAGGAGATCAAGGTGACCACCGTCGCGGACGCGTCCAGCGCCGCGGCCCGGCTGCTCGAGATCGCCACCCGCAACGCCGACGAGCTCGTCGCCGACGCGAAGGACCAGGCGGACAAGATCATCGGCGAGGCCCGCACCAAGGCCGAGCGGCTCCAGGCCGAGGCCAAGGTCAAGTCCGACCGGCTCGAGTCCGACGCGCGGACCCGTTCCCAGATGCTGGACTCCGAGACCGCGGAGCGCCGCCAGCAGCTGTTCGGCGACCTCGAGAAGGAGAAGGACAAGCTCAACGCCGAGGTCGAGAGCCTCCGTTCGTTCGAGCGCGAGTACCGCAGCCGGCTGAAGAGCTACTTCACCCAGCAGCTCGAGGCGCTCGACGGCAGCACCGCCACGGTGGCGTCGGCCCTGCC
>JBQCEF010000611.1:0-4541 GCA_051960495.1 Nocardioides sp.
CGGCTCGACATGATGCTCAACGACTCGATGTACGGGATCCTGTTCCGCGACATCAACCCGGTGCGCACCTTCGTCGACCAGCGGTTCAGCCGCCAGGTCCACGCCCGCGCGGGGATCATCATCAACACCGGCGAGGACAACTACCTCACCACCGCGGACGCCGTCGAGGCCGCGCACACCGTGACGGTCTCGCAGCTGCTCAACGAGTACTTCGCCAAGGAGGCCGGGCTGGAGGACTGGCAGCTCGGCCTGGGCCATGCCTTCGAGATCGACCCGGCCGTGCCCGACAGCTTCCGGATGGAGCTCGCGCACGCGCTGCTGGCCCGCGAGCTGTTCCCCAAGGCGCCGCTGAAGTGGATGCCGCCGACGCGCCACATGACCGGCGACGTGTTCCGCGGCTACATGCTCGACGCGTTCTTCAACCTGGCCGGGACGATGACCGGGCAGAGCATCCTGCTCGTCGGGATGATGACCGAGGCCGTGGTGACCCCGTGGCTGTCCGACCGCGACCTCGCCCTGCAGAACGTCCGCTACGTGCTCAACGCGGCCGGCAACCTGCACGAGGACTTCCAGCCGGCCCCGGGCGGGTTCATCGCGCAGCGGGCCCGGCAGGTGCTCGGCGAGGGCATCGAGCTCCTCGACCGGATCGTCGAGCACGAGGGCAAGCACGGGCTGCTCGAGGCGATCGCCGACGGCACGTTCGGCCTGATGAAACGGCCCTCCGACGCCGGCCGCGGGCTCGACGGCGTCGCGAAGAAGGCACCCGGGTACTACAACCCGGCGACCGAGATCCTGGAGGCGAGATGAGCGGGCACATCGTCCGGCCCTACGGCGACACGACGGGCGACGGGATGGTGCAGCTGTCCTTCACCCTGCCGGTGCCGCACTCGAAGGTGGCCGAGGGGGCAGCGCTCCAGCTGGCCGGCAAGATGGGCATCGACCCGGCGATGGTCGTGCACGCGAAGGCGATGGGGCCAGACTTCACGTTCTTCGTCGTCTACGGGCGGGTCAACCACCTTGTCGACGTCTCCCAGGTCGAGGTCGTCGAGCGCGACTACCCGCTGCTCGCGCCCAAGGAGGCCAACCTCGCGATCCGCAAGGGCCTGCGCCGCCGGCTCGTCGTGGTCGGCGGGTGCATCGGCACCGACGCCCACACCGTCGGCATCGACGCGATCTTGAACATCAAGGGCTTCGCGGGGGAGAAGGGCCTGGAGTACTACCGCGAGATCAAGGTGGTCAACCTCGGTGCCCAGGTCTCGGTGCCCCAGCTCGTCGAGCGGGCGCGGGCCGAGAAGGCGGACGCGGTCCTGGTCTCCCAGGTGGTGACCCAGCGCGACGCCCACCTGCTCAACACCAAGGAGATGTCGGCCGCGTTCCGGGAGGCCTACCCGAGCGACCGGAGGCCGCTGCTGATCGTGGGCGGCCCGCGGTTCGACGAGGCGATGGCCGGCGAGCTCGGTGTCGACCGGGTCTTCTCCCGCGGCACGACGCCCGGCGAGGTGGCGTCGTACCTCGTGCACCGGATCGTCCACCGCGGGACCGGCGCGGCCGCTGCGAAGAAGGAGGCGTCATGACCGAGCGTCTGGGACTGGTGGTCACCCATCGCCGCTACGTGCCCTACTCCCACGCCCACTACGCCGGCAACCTGGTCGACGGGGCCTACTCGCTCGGGCTGTTCGGCGACGTCGCCACCGAGGTGTGCATCCGCACCGACGGCGACGAGGGCCTGTTCGCGTCCTACTCCGACGTGCAGTTCCTCGCGCCGGTCCGCGCGGGCGACGTGCTCGAGGTCCGCGCCGAGGTGGTGCGGGTCGGCACCCGCTCGCGCACGCTGGAGTTCCGCGCGACCGTGGTCGGGCGCGGCCGCCCCGACGTGTCCGAGTCGGCGGCCCGCATGCTCGAGGAGCCGATCGTCGCCACCACGGCCACCGGCACCGTCGTGGTGCCCGCCTGAACGGCGTGTCGCGCGCCGACACGCCGCGGGGCGAAAAAATGATGTGTGAAATCTGCGTGACGGGGAACCCTCGCTGACCTGCGCCTTTGTCGATATGTGCTGGTCAGGGCCGTGTTGACACCTCTGCCTGCCCGCGGCAGTCTTCCGTCGTTCACCAAGCAGGCCGCAGCCACGAGCTGGCGTCCAGGCGAGCGCGACACCGGGTCGGGTACCACGAACCCGGGGGGTCGCGGATCCCGGACGGTGGCTCGTGTGCCCGGGGTGGGACACGAGACGAGCCCGTTGCCCAGTAGACAACGGCGCCGACTCCCGCAGCCAGCGGGAGCGGGGTCGGTCCGAAGGGTTTCGGGCTCTTCTCGCGCCTGGACGCGGGGCGCCGACCCGGTCCCGGATAGGTTGGGACGGTGACGTCGACGCTGCTCCGCCTGGCCCTGGCCGCGGTCAGCGGGCTGCTCGCCGCCGTGTCCTTCGAGCCGTTCGGCTGGGCCTACCTGCTCCCGCTCGCGGTGGCCGGGGCCACTCTGGCCGTCCGGGGCTGCGGGGCGAAGCTGGCGTTCGGCACGGGCACGGTGTTCGGGCTGGTCTTCATGCTGGTCCTGCTGCCGTGGCTGCGGATCATCGGCCCGGACGCCTGGGTGGCGCTGTCGCTGCTGGAGGCGCTCTTCTACGGCCTCGCCGGCGTCGCCACAGCCCTGGTCCTGCGGCTGCGCTGGTGGCCGTTGTGGGCCGCCTCGGTGTGGGTCGGCGTCGAGTTGCTGCGCGGCAGCGTGCCGTTCGGCGGCTTCCCTTGGGGCAGGCTGGCGTTCGCAGTGGTGGACACGCCGGTGGCGCCGGCGTTCGCCTACGTCGGCTCGAGCGGTACGACGTACCTGGTGGCGCTCGTCGGCACGACGCTGGCCTGGACCGCGCTGAACCTGCGCCGGGTCCCGGTCCGCGCGGTGGGCGCCCTCCTCCTCGCCTGCGTGCTGGCCGTCATCTTCGACGCCCGGCCGGTGAACTCGCCCTCGCCCAACGCGGACTACAACCCGTTCACGGTCGCGGCCGTCCAGGGCAACGTGCCGGGGGAGGGGATGGAGGCGTTCGCCGAGCGCCGGGCGGTGCTCGACAACCACGTCAACGCGACCCTGGACCTGGCCCGGCGCATCGCCGCCGGTGAGACCTCGGCGCCGGACCTGCTGATCTGGCCGGAGAGCTCCACCGACATCGACCCGTTCCGCGACCCGACCGCCTACGCCCAGATCCAGCAGGCGGTCGACGCGGTCGGTGTCCCCGTCCTCGTCGGCGCCATGGTGGACGGTGACGAGCCCTCGGACGTCTACAACCAAGGCATCGTCTGGCACCCCGGCACCGGACCGGGGGAGCGGTACTCCAAGCGGCACCCGGTGCCGTTCGGCGAGTACATCCCGTTCCGCGACGTCCTCGCCCAGTTCTTCCGCCGCCTGGACCAGATCCCGCGCGACATGGTGCCCGGGACCAAGCCGGGCGTGCTGGAGATGAACGGGATCACCTTCGGTGACGTGATCTGCTTCGAGGTGGCCTACGACGAGGTGGTGCGCGAGGCCGTGACCCCCCGCACCCGGGCGCTCGTGGTGCAGACGAACAACGCGACCTACATGGGCACCGGCCAGGTGGAGCAGCAGTTCGCCATCGCCCGGCTGCGCGCCATCGAGACCGGCCGGCCGGTCGTGGTGGCGGCGACCAACGGGGTGTCGGGGATCATCGGCACGGACGGCCGTGTCATCGAGCGGGCGCCGGTGCGCACGCAGACGGTGGTGCAGGCCTCGGTCCTCGGGCCGGTCAGCACCCCGCTCGCCCTGGCGCTGGGCCGCTGGGTGCAGCCGGGGCTGAGCACGATCTGCGCGATCGCCGTCGTGCTCGCCTTGGGCCTCGGCTATCGTCGGCGCTCGCGCCCGGGCGAGCCGGCGCCCGCAACCGACAGCGAGAGCACGAGCGTGGAGGCATGAGCAGATCCCCACTGGGGCCGGTCGTCATCGTGATGCCGACCTACAACGAGGCCGACAACCTGGAGTGGATCGTCGGCCGGATCCGGGCGGCGGTGCCCTCGGTGGACGTGCTCGTCGTCGACGACGGCTCCCCGGACGGCACCGGGGACCTCGCGGACGCGCTCGCGGCGCGAGACCCCCAGGTGTCGGTGGTGCACCGCACCCAGAAGGCCGGCCTCGGGGCGGCGTACCTGCACGGCTTCTCGGTCGCGCTGGAGCGCGGCTACGACGTGATCGGCGAGATGGACGCCGACGGCTCGCACCAGCCCGAGCAGCTGCCCCGGCTGCTGGACGCCCTGACCGACGCCGACCTGGTGATCGGCTCGCGCTGGGTCCCCGGCGGCTCGGTCGTGAACTGGCCGCTGACCCGCAAGGCGCTCTCGGTCGGCGGCAACCTCTACGCCCGGGTGGCGCTCGGCATCCCGGTGCGCGACGTGACCGCCGGCTACCGGCTGTTCCGCCGGCACACGCTGGAGGCGATCGGCCTCGACGACGTCGAGTCCTCGGGCTACTGCTTCCAGGCCGACCTGGCCTGGCGCACCGTGCAGGCCGGGTTGACGGTGGTCGAGGTGCCGATCGAGTTC
>JBQCEF010000612.1:0-8660 GCA_051960495.1 Nocardioides sp.
CGATCTCCACGCGCACGCTGTGCACCCACCTGCCGGAGAGCAGGGTGTCGGGCCGGGCGAGGTAGACAAACTCGAACAGGCAGTGCTTCGGGTCAGCTTCGGCGAAGCGCCGGCTGCGCAGGCCGTCCTCGTCGATCGCGACGAGCTCACCGGGCTCGACCTCGCGGATGAACGACGCGCCGACGATGTCGAGCGCCGCGGTCTCGGACGCCACGACCCAGCCGCGCTCGAGCCGGCCGAGCACCAGCGGCCGGATGCCCTGCGGGTCGCGGGCGGCGTACAGCGTGCCCTCGTCCATCCACACGAAGGAGAACGCACCCTCGAGGCCGGGGAGCACCTGGACGGCGTTCTCCTCGAGGCTCATGTCGGGGTGGTGGGCGAGCAGCGCGGTGACCAGGCTGGTGTCGTTGGTCGCGGCCGGCGCGGACTTGAGCGGGATGTCGAGCTCGCCGTACGTCGCGAGGCCGGCGACGCGCTTCTGGAGCTCGCGGGTGTTGGTCAGGTTGCCGTTGTGCGCGAGCGCGATCGAGCCGGTCTCGGTGGGCCGGAAGGTCGGCTGGGCGTTGTGCCAGGTGGAGGCCCCGGTCGTGGAGTAGCGCGCGTGGCCGACGGCGAGGTGCCCCTTGAGCGAGGCGAGCGTGGCCTCGTCGAACACCTGCGAGACCAGGCCCATGTCCTTGTAGACCAGGATCTGCCGGCCGTTGCCGACCGCGATGCCGGCGGACTCCTGGCCGCGGTGCTGCAGCGCGTAGAGGCCGTAGTAGGTCAGCTTCGCGACGTCCTCGCCGGGAGCCCAGACGCCGAACACCCCGCACGCGTCCTGGGGACCTTGGTCGTGGGGGTCGATGGCGTGAGTCAGGCGGCCGTCTCCGCGGGCACTGGGCACGTCACCGATGGTACGGCGCCGGGGCGCCCCGGGTCGAAACGGCCCGGATGGCGGCGGACGTCATACGTTCCGAGCGCTATAGGGCTCGAGACGTATGACGTCCCGGGCAGGTCAGCCGCGGGCGAGGTTCGCGAGCAGCAGCGCCTCGGCGACGCAGACCCGCTCGAATTCGGCCAGGTGCAGGCCCTCGTTGGCGCCGTGCGCGCGGGTGTCGGGGTCCTCGACGCCGGTGACCAGCACCGCGGCCGCCGGGAACGCCTCGTTGAACGCCGCGATCAACGGGATCGAGCCACCGACGCCCATGTCGACGGGCTCGACGCCGTCCCAGGCCTCGCGGAAGGCGGCGCGGGCGGCGTCGTACGCCGGGCCGGCGGCGTCGATCTGCGTCGGCTCGCCGAACTCGCCCTCGGTGAACGTGAGCTGCGCGCCCCACGGGACGTGCTTCTCGAGGTGGGCCTTCAGCGCCGCCATCGCGCTCTTGGAGCTGTCGCCGGGGGCGAGCCGCACCGACAGCTTCACCTTCACGGACGGGATCAGGGTGTTGCTCGCGTCGGCGGTCCGGGTCGCGTCGAAGCCGATCGTGGCGATCGCCGGCTTGGTCCACAGCCGCTCGACGAGCGAGCCGGTGCCGATGAACTCGACGCCGTCGACCATGCCGGCCTCGGCGCGCGCCCGGTCGACGGGGTAGTCGACGTCAGCGGCCGGGCCGGAGTGGAGCCCCTCCACGGCGACGTCGCCGTTCTCGTCGTGCAGGGTGGCCAGCAGCCGCATCATCGCGGTCACCGCGTCGGGGACCGCGCCGCCCCACATGCCCGAGTGGACGCCGTGCTTGAGCGTGCGCAGCTCCACGAAGCAGTCGACGAGGCCGCGCAGGCTCGTGGTGAGAGCGGGCTCGCCGATGTCCCAGTTGCCGGAGTCGGCGATGACGATGACGTCGGCGGCGAGTAGGTGCTGGTGCTCGGACAGGAACGCCTCGAGCGTCGGGGAGCCGACCTCCTCCTCCCCCTCGACGAGCACGGTGACGCCGACGGGCAGGTCGTCGCCGAAGGCCCGGATCGCGGCGAGGTGCGCGGCGATCCCGGCCTTGTCGTCCGCGGAGCCGCGCCCGTAGAGCCGGTCACCGCGCTCGGTCGGCTCGAACGGCTCGCTGTCCCACAGCTCGAGGTCGCCGGTCGGCTGCACGTCGTGGTGGGCGTAGAGCAGCACCGTCGGCGCCCCCTCCGGTGCGGGCTTGCGCGCCACCACCGCCGGGGCGCCGCCCTGGACGGTGAGGATCTGCACGTCGTCGAACCCCTCGGCGCGGAAGAGGTCGGCCGTCGCCTCCGCGGAGCGTCGTACGTCGTCGGCGCGAGCCGGGTCCGCGCTGACCGACGGGATCCGGACCAGGGCCTCGAGGTCGGCCCGCACCGAGGGCATCACGGCGGCGACGGCGGATCGGATCTGGTCGGGGGACAGCGCGCGGGGGGTCGTCATGGCGGCCACCCTAATGCCCGAGTTTCTCCGATTCGCCGCGCGGTCGGGCCCTCGCCTCGTACTCTCATTGCGCGACTTCCCCGCCCGTTGCACTCGTGGTGCACGACTCGCGCCCCGCCCGACCGGGCCGGACCGACCGGCTGGGTCGCACCTGTTCGCACCGTCTGCACCGAGGTGAGTCACCATGCGCGCTCCTGCCTGCCTGCGCACCGCGCTCCGCCGCACCGTCGTCCCGCTCGCGGCCTTGGCGGTCTGCCTCACCGCGCTCCCCGCGGACGCCATGACCCCGCGCGAGCGCATCGCGCACCGGGGCGCCGGCTCAGCGTCGGCGTTCCTGGACGTGGTGACCACGCCCCCGGCGGTCGCCGGCTCGGCCGACCCCGCCCGCACCCCGACCGCACCTCGCTGGGTGGACCGGGGAGCACGGCGCGGCACGATCGCCGCCGCGGACCGGTGGACCGGCTACGCCTTCGACGCGTGCCGCGCCCCCTCGAGCGCCGCGATGGACCGGTGGCGGATCTCCTCGCCGTTCATGGGCGTGGGCATCTACATCGGCGGCTCGCTGCGCGCCTGCCCCCAGAGGCACCTCACCCGCGGCTGGGTGGGGCACCAGACGCGCATGGGCTGGCGGCTGCTGCCGATCTGGGTGGGCCCGCAGGCCAGCTGCACGCCGTACCGCTCGCGGATCTCGTCCCGGCCCGGGCCCGGCGACGGGTACCCCCGCGCCCGGCTGCAGGGGGACCGGGCGGCGCGGGGTGCGGCCGCGGCCGCGAGCCGGCTGGGCATCGGTCGCGGCACCACCCTGTGGTACGACCTCGAGTGGTTCCCGGCCGGGAACAGTCGCTGCCGCCAGGCGTCGCTGCACTTCCTGTCCGCCTGGACGCGCGGGCTGCACCGGGCCGGGTACGTCGCGGGGGTCTACTCCAGCGTGAGCGCCGGGATCGCCGCGGTCGGCGAGCAGCGCGGCAACTCCCGCTACACCGCCCCAGACCGGGTCTGGTTCGCGTGGGCGAACGGGCGGCGCGACGTGAGCTGGCGCAAGTACCTCCGCGCGCCGCGGTGGCGGGTCAACCACCGGGTCCACCAGTACGCCCTGGACGTGAGTGCGTCGTACGGCGGGGTCCGGATGGCCATCGACCGCAACTTCGTCGACCTCGGTGGTTCGCCGCAGGTACGACGTGCGCCGGCGGTCTGCGGGCGCGACGCCGACCGGCCGATCTACGCCGGGCTGCACCGGGGCGACCACGGGGTCCGCGTCCGGGTAGCGCAGTGCCTGCTGGGCGCGCTCGGCCACGACCGGGGCGAGGTCGGCGGTGCCTTCGGCGAGCAGACCTACCGGGCGGTGCGGGCGTTCCAGCACGGGCGCGGCCTGCCGGCCACCGGCCGGTTCGACGCCCGGACCTGGACCGCCCTGCTCGCCGCCGGATCACGTCCGGTGCTCAAGCGCGGATCCGAGGGGCCGGCCGTGCGACGGCTCCAGCGGGCGCTGACGGCCGCGCTGCCGGGGACCGTGCCGGTGCACGGGCACTTCGGGCCGGGCACCGTCGCCAAGGTGGCCCGCTTCCAGGCGACCCGGGGCCTGCGGGTGAGCGGTGTGGTCACGCCGGGCACGTGGCACGCGCTGCGGACCGGGGCGCCGGTGCACCACGTGCGTGCGAAGCACGGGCACGGCCACGGCATGGCGGGCAAGCACGGGCACGGCGCCACGAAGCACGCCGGCGTGCACGGACACGGCCAGCACGGGCACGGGCACGGCCACGCGAAGGCCGGGAAGCACGGGCACGGGCACGGACCCGGCAAGCACGGCACGCACGGCAAGAAGCACGCCGGGAAGAAGGCTGCGAAGAAGGGCGGGCGGCACCACCGGCGCTGAGCTCGGCGAGCGGCCGTGCTGGCGGGTCGATTTCCCGCACCTCGTGCCGGCGATCGACCCGGCTGGCGTCGTACCCGTCGTGCGTCAGGCGAGGGGGAGCAGCGGCGAGAGGTCCGAGCGCTCCCCCGACGCGCGCACCCGGCCGGCGTCCGAGGCGTCGGTCCAGGCCAGGTCGCCGACGGCGAGGGCCACCCACGTCGCGGGGTCGGTCTCGACGACGGCCGGCGGCGTGCCGCGGGTGTGCCGGGTGCCCTCGACGCACTGGGCCACGGCGAACGGCGGGACGCGCACCTCCACCGCGCCACCCGGCGCCTTCGCCACCAGCAGCGCGAGCAGGTGCTTGGTGAGCAGCCGCAGGTCGGCCTGCTCCGCCTCCCCGGACCGGAACCGGGTCAGCGCAGCGGCGACCTCGACGGGGTCTCCGGGGCGCAGTCGGACGGGCACGCCCCTTAGTTTGCCAAGACACGGACCCGCCGGTCCGGTTAGGGTGGCTGGCCTCTACCTCGGGGGAGTTCATCCATGCGCAGCAACCGCTCACGCCGTCCGGCCCGTGCCCGGACCCACCATCGTCTCCGCGGCCTCGTCGCCGCGGTGGCCGCGCTGGCCGCCGTCGCAGGCCTCGCTCTGACCGACGCGGCGACCGCCACCGCCGCGACCCGGCTGATGCCCGGATCGTTCGCCGGCTACATGTTCGACAAGTGCCAGGCGCCGACCCAGGAGGAGATGGACGTCTGGCGCGAGACCTCGCCGTACGGCGGCATCGGGATCTACAGCTCGGGGGTCAACCGGTTCGGTGACGTGCAGGACAACCTGTCCGCGGAGTGGGTCGCCGAGCAGGCCCAGAAGGGCTGGCGGCTGCTGCCGCTGCACGTGGGGCTGCAGGCCGCCTGCCGGCGCGACGTCAAGCGTTGGGAGCTGATCGATGCCGACCCCGCCGACGACTACGCCGCCGCCCGCAGCCAGGGCCGCGCGCAGGCCGACGAGGCGGTGGCCGCGGCCCGGTCCTACGGCATCGGCCGGGGCAGCACGCTGTGGTACGACCTCGAGGCGTTCGACATCGACAACACCAACTGCCGACTGTCGGCGCTGGCGCTCGTCACGGCGTGGACGAACCGGCTGCACGACGCCGGCTACGACAGCGGCTACTACTCCAGCGCCGCCTCGGGGATCCGGATGCTCGACGACGCGCGACGCGCCGGGACGGCCCGGTCCGACCTGCCGGACCGGATCTGGATCGCGCACTACGTCCACCGCGACGACCCGTGCAAGCTGGCCTGGGGCACCGCGACCACCGAGTACCTCGCCGACGACGCCTGGACGCGGCACCGGATGCGGCAGTACTGCGGCACGCACACCGAGACCTACGGCGGCGTCTCGATGAGCATCGACAGCAACTACACCGACTTCGGCAAGGGAGCGGTCCCGACCAAGGTCGGCCCGCACTGCCGCGTGCGGATCGACTTCCCGCACTACCCGAAGCTGACCCGGGGCGAGCGTGGCGACAAGGTGAAGGCCGCCCAGTGCTTCCTGCGTCGTGCGCACCACTACGACGGCCGCATCAACGGCCGGTTCAACGGGCCCACGGCGCGAGCAACGAAGCGGTTCCAGCGGGCCGCCGACATCCCGGTCACCGCGACCATGAACCCGCGGACCTCGACGGCGCTGCTGTCCCGCGGCAGCGACCCGCTGCTGAAGTACGGGTCGCGCAACGATGCGGTACGACGCCTCCAGCGCGCGCTCAACGTCGCGGTCAAGGCCCGGATCGACGTCAACGGGGTGTTCGCCTGGGAGACGATGCGCGCTGTGAAGGACTACCAGAAGGCGCGTGACCTGGCGCGGACCGGCGTGGTCACCGACGAGGTGTGGGCGCTGCTGCAGGCCGGTCGGCGCTAGCGGGCACCTTCGGGCGCGGCGGCGTCGTACGACTGGCGTGGTCGAGGGCCGAGGACCGAGGGCCGCCCACCGGAGGATCTCCGGCCAGCGGCACGCCCGCGGGGGCAGGACCGGAAGAACGCACGGAATTACAGCATTGTGATTCAAGATCTTTCGCCGGAAGCCGGTTACGGGTGGGAAATTTGTGACTAGAGTGACGACAGCTCATCGACGCTCTGGAGTTCTCATGCTGCTGCGCCACCGCCTCCCGCGACGGCTCGCGACCACCCTGACCGCTGTCCTGGCCACCGTGGCCGCCGGGCTCGCCGTGACGCCGCCGGCGCAGGCCGCGGACCGGGTGACGCCGGGCAACTTCACCGGCTACGGCTTCGACCAGTGCCTCGCACCGAAGCAGTCCGCCATGGACGCGTGGCTGCGCAACTCGCCCTACCTCGCGGTGGGGATCTACATCGCCGGCGACTCGCGCTTCTGCCGCTCGCAACCGAACCTCACCCCGGAGTGGGTCGACACCCAGCTGCGCAACGGGTGGCGGCTGCTGCCGATCACGCTGGGGCCGCAGGCCTGGTGCACCACGCGGGACCGCTACCTCAAGCAGGTCCGGATCAACCCGGACTCCACGAAGCGCTACCGCCAGGCCCGTGCCCAGGGTCGCGGCGAGGCCGCCAAGACGGTCGAGGCGGCGAGCGCGCTGGGCATCGTGCCGGGCAGCACGCTGTGGTACGACATCGAGGCGTTCGACATCTCCAAGACCGACTGCCGCGAGTCGGCGCTCAGCTTCCTGTCGGCGTGGACCAACCAGCTGCACGCCCTGGGCTACGTGTCCGGGGTCTACTCGAGCGCCGGGTCGGGCGTGAAGATGCTCGACGACGCGCAGACGAACCGGCCGGGCCGCTACTCGATGCCCGACCAGCTGTGGGTGGCCCGGTGGAGCGGCGTCCCGGGGCAGGTCAACGACCCGGGTGCGACGTACCTGCGCACCACGTCGTGGATGCCGCACGCGCGGGTCCACCAGTACCGCGGGGGCCACAACGAGACCCACGGCGGCGTCACGATCAACATCGACAGCAACTGGATCGACCTCGGCACCGGGACGGTGGCCCCGCCGGCGCGGACGCCGTGCGGCGGGGTGAACCTCGACTTCACCGACTACACCAAGCTGCGGGTCGGGTCGCAGGGCGACCTCGTCAAGGCGGCCCAGTGCCTGCTGCAGAAGAAGCACCTCTACGACGGCGAGATCACCGGCGTCTACGACCAGGCGACCGCGCTGGCGACCCGGGCCTTCCGCGCGAAGATGGGCATCCCCCAGCACAACCCGATCAACCGCAAGGTGTGGACGGCGCTGCTCGGGCGGGGCGGCAAGCCACTGATGAAGTACGGCGTGGCGAGCCAGGCGGTGCGCCGGCTCCAGCGGGCGCTCAACGCCGCGGACCACGCCGGCCTGCCGGTGACCGGGGTGTTCGAGGCGCAGACCACCGCGGCGGTCAGGCGCTACCAGGCCGACCACGGGCTGGCCGCGACCGGCGTCGTGCTCGAGGACCTCTGGCTGCTGCTCAAGGCCGGCCGCCGCTGACCCCTCCCGTCGAACCGCGCATCTTTCGGTGGCGAGGCGCGCATCTTTCGGTGGCGAGGCGCGCATCCTTACGCGGCTCAACCCCGAAGAAGGCGCGGCTCAACGCCGAAGGGAGCGCGGCTCAACGATCAGGCGAGGGCGGCGGGGAGGGTCGCCGTCCAGGCGGCCCGGAGCTCGGCCAGCGGCACGCTGAACCGGTCCTGTACGTCGAGCACCGCGTCCTCGCCCTCGCCGTCGGTGACGCCGATCCGCAGGTGCGCGAACCCGCGTGCGCTGCACATGTCGGTGAACCGGACCTCCTCGGACCGCGGCACCGCCACGACCGCCCGGCCGGCCGACTCGCTGAACAGCGCGACGAACGGGTCCAGCCCGTCGGGCACCCACACCCGCGCGCCGATCCCGCGCTTGCCGCCGCCGAGCAGGCACATCTCCACCAGCGCCTGCGCCAGGCCGCCGTCGGACACGTCGTGCGCGGCGTCGATCAGCCCGTCGCGCGAGGCGTTGATGAGGATGTCGGCCAGCTCCTTCTCGACCCCGAGGTCGACCACCGGCGGGCGGCCGCCGACGTGCCCGTGCACGACGTTGGCCCACTCCGAGCCGGATAGCTCCTCGCGGGTCGTGCCGAGCAGGTAGATCTGCTGGCCCTGCGCCACGAACCCCGACGGCGTACGACGCGTCACGTCGTCGATCACGCCGAGCACCGCCACCACCGGCGTCGGCAGGATCGCCGTCTCGCCGGTCTGGTTGTAGAGGCTGACGTTGCCACCGGTCACCGGGATGCCGAGCTCGCGGCAGCCGTCCGCCAGGCCACGGGTGGCCTCCGCGAACTGCCACATCACCGCCGGGTCCTCGGGTGACCCGAAGTTGAGGCAGTCGCTGACCGCGAGCGGCCGCGCCCCCGTCGTCGCGACGTTGCGGTAGGACTCGGCCAGCGCCAGCTGCGCGCCGGCGTAGGGGTCGAGCAG
>JBQCEF010000613.1:0-2004 GCA_051960495.1 Nocardioides sp.
ATCAGCGCGCCGGCGAAGTTGCAGACGGCGAACGCAGCGATGTAGTACCCGACCTCACCGACACCGAGGAACGTCGTCAACGTGTCGCCGTAGGTGAAGAAGAACGCGTTGTAGAGGAACGCCTGACCCACGAACAGCGAGAAGCACAAGACGGTGCGCTTGGGGTACATCGTGAACACCGTCCTGGCGATCAGCCCCATGCCGATGGACTTGCGCTGGCGGATCGTGATCGTGTCGTCGACGTCCGGGAGCTGCTTGCCGGTCTCGCGGTGGACGGTCTCCTCGATGTCGCGGACGATCTGCTCGCCGTCGTCCTCGCGGCCGTGGATGAACAGCCAGCGGGGGCTCTCGGGGACGTTCTTGCGCACGAAGAGGATGCCGATGGCGAGGATCGCGCCGAGGCCGAAGGCGAGCCGCCAACCCCACTCGGGGGAGACGATGCTCGGGTCGAGCAGCGGGATGGTCAGCAGCGAGCCACCGGCGGCACCGACCCAGAACGAGCCGTTGATGGCCACGTCGACGCGGCCGCGGTACTTCGCGGGGATCAGCTCGTCGATGGCGGAGTTGATGGCGGCGTACTCACCGCCGATGCCGGTGCCGGTGAAGAAGCGGGCGATGAAGTACCACATCGGGTTGGGCGCGAACGCCGTCGCGACGGTGGCGAGGGTGTAGACACCCAACGTCAGCAGGAACAGCTTCTTCCGGCCGAACTTGTCGGTCAGCTGGCCGAAGAACAGCGCGCCCAGGCAGGCGCCCGCGACGTACACCGCCCCGGCGTGGCCGAGTTTGATGTTGTTAATCCCCAGCCGGGTGTCCGCTGGTTTGTGGGCCGCGGACATCGACCCGACGATCGTGACCTCGAGCCCGTCGAGGATCCAGACCGTCCCGAGGCCGATGACGACCAGCCAGTGCCACCTGGCCCACGGAAGGCGATCAAGTCGGGCTGGGATGTCGGTCGTGATCCGGCCTGTTTCAACTCCTGACGCCATGGTGCGCCTCCCCTTCTCGAAGTAGCCGGTTGAGGGGTACCCCAACTGTTGTGATGTCACACACGGCCGGCGCCTGGAGTCCCGTCACGCGCTCCGCAGGGCAGGCAGCACCTCGGCCTCGAAGACCTTGAAGAAGTCGTCGGAGTGCGGGCCGATCTGGGAGACGTAGAGCTCGTCGTACCCGGCGTCGACGTACTCCTTCAGCGCGGTGATGTGCTCCTCGAGGTCGGGGCCGCAAGGGGTGGACTCGCCGATCATCTCCGGCGTGACGATCTGCGTCGCCTGCTCGAAGTGCTTCGGGCTGGGCAGGACCTGCGCGAGCTCGCCGGGCAGGCCGGTGTTCGGCCAGAGCCGGTGGGCCAGCGCGACGCTCTCCTCGCGACTTGGTCCGTAGCAGACCTTGGCCCCTACGGTGGTCGGTCCCTTGCCACCCTGCTGCTGGTACGACGCGCGCGCCTCCGGATCGGGCTGCGTGGTGATGAAGCCGTCGGCGATGCGGGCCGCCACCTCGATCGACTTGTCGCCGAAGCCCGACATCAGGATCGGCGTGACCTCGTCGGGGCAGGAGTAGATCCGGGCTTCCTCGACGGTGTAGTGGGTGCCGTGGTGGTCGACTCGGCCCCCGCCGAGCAGCTCGCGGATCACGCCGACCGCTTCCTCGAGCATCTCCAGGCGCACGTCGGCCGTGGGCCAGCGCGCGCCGGTGACGTGCTCGTTCAGCGCCTCGCCCGTGCCGACGCCGAGGCGGAACCCACCGCGGCACTGCAGGCTCGCCGTCGCGGTCGCATGAGCGATGATCGCGGGGTGCGTGCGCACGGTCGGGCAGGTCACCGCCGTCGTCACCGGCAGCGACGTCGCCTCGGAGAGCGCACCGATGACACCCCAGACGAAGGGGCTCTCGCCCTGCTGGTCGTTCCAGGGGTGGAAGTGGTCGGAGATCCAGAGCCCCTCGAACCCGGCCTGTTCCGCGGCGCGCGCCTGGTCCACCAGCGCGCGGGGGCCGTGCTCCTCGCTG
>JBQCEF010000614.1:0-2034 GCA_051960495.1 Nocardioides sp.
GTGGATCCGGCTGACCAGGTCGCCCCGCGAGTAGGGCAGCAGCACGCGGACCTCGACGCTCGGGTGCGGCAGGTCGGCCTCGATGGCGGCGCGCACCTCGGCGATGCCCTCGCCGGTCTTGGCCGAGCAGACGACCGAGTGCGGCTCGCGCTGACGTAGCCGGGCCAGCGTCATCGGGTCGGCCACGTCGGCCTTGTTGATCACGACGAGCTCGGGGATCTGGCCGGCGCCGATCTCGGCGAGCACCTCGCGCACCGCGGCGAGCTGCCCCTCCGGGTCGGCGTGCGAGCCGTCGACGACGTGCACGATCAGGTCGGCCTCGGCCACCTCCTCCAGCGTCGAGCGGAACGCCTCGACGAGCTGGTGCGGCAGGTGCCGGACGAACCCGACGGTGTCGCTCATCGTGTAGATGCGTCCGTCGGCCGTCTGGGTCTTGCGGGTCGTGGGGTCCAGCGTGGCGAACAACGCGTCCTCGACCAGGACCCCCGCGCCGGTGAGCCGGTTGAGCAGCGAGGACTTGCCCGCGTTGGTGTACCCGGCGATCGCCACGCTCGGCACCGCGTTGCGGCGGCGCTCGCTGCGCATCGTGGTCCGGGTGGTCTTCAGCGCAGCGAGGTCCTTGCGGAGCTTGGCGATCTTGGTGTTGATGCGGCGGCGGTCGTTCTCGATCTTGGTCTCACCGGGACCGCGTGAGCCGATTCCGGCGCCGCCGGCGACCCGACCTCCCGCCTGGCGGGACAGGTTGCCACCCCAGCCGCGCAGCCGCTGCTTCATGTACTGCAGCTGGGCGAGCTCGACCTGCGCCTGACCCTCCTTGGACTTCGCGTGCTGGGCGAAGATGTCGAGGATCAGCGCGGTCCGGTCGACGACCTTGACCTTGATCTTGTCCTCGAGGTTCCTCAGCTGGCTCGGCGCGAGCTCGCCGTCCATGATCACGGTGTCCGCACCCGTGGCCTGGACGATCTCGCGGACGCCCTCGACCTTGCCGCGGCCGATGTAGGTGGCCGGGTCGGGCTTGTCGCGGCGTTGGTAGACGTTCTCGAGCACCTGGGAGCCGGCGGTCTCGGCGAGCAGTGCGAGCTCGGCCATCGAGTTCTCGGCGTCCTCGACGCTCCCCTCGGTCCAGACCCCGACGAGCACGACCCGCTCGAGCCGGAGCTGGCGGTACTCGACCTCGGTGATGTCCTCGAGCTCGGTCGACAGGCCGGCGACGCGCCGCAGGGCGTGCCGCTCGGCGAGGTCCATCGAGCCGACGGTCTCCTCCGGGTCCTCCTCGGCGTACGCCTCGGGCTCCCAGGTGTCGGTGGCGGCGAGCTCCTCGTCCAGCGAGAAGTCGGCGTCGAAGTCTTCAGGTGCGTTCGTCATATGTCTTCCAGGGTAGGCCTCCCCGCCAGTGATTTGTCCCGGTGCGCATGGATCCGGACGACGCTGGGTAGTGACCTGGCATGAGCGAGCAGCCGCGTGAGGACGAGGACGACGCCCGGGTCTACACCCCGCGTCGCGACGGTCTCGCCGACGAGCGCGACACCCCGCAGCTCCAGCCGGCGCTCGAGGAGGAGCTCGCGGAGGAGAACGCCGCGACCTCCCTGGACCAGCCCTCGGGGGACATCGGATGACCGAGCGCGCAGGCGAACCCAGGGACGTCCTGGACTCCGAGCCCAACATGGGCGAGACCCACGGCCTGGCCGGGGGCATGGGCGTCAGCAGCGAGCGCGTCGGCAAGGTGCGCGGCACCGACGAGCCGACCACGGGCGCCAACGAGGACCTGTCCTCCGAGGAGCCCGCCGATCCACCTCCCGAGCAGTCCGCGGACCCGCGGACCGGTCCGGAGGTGCACCCGGCCAACGACCTGCCCCCGCACCAGTGGAACCGAGAGGGTTCACCGGGACATCTGCCTGGATGAGCGGCGGCCCGAGCGCGAACGCCCGGCAGGAGACTTACGCAGTGTCCGGCCGGGCGTTCGGGTGCTACTTCGGAGGCATCCGGATGCCGCCGTCGACGCGGACGACCTCCGCGTTCATGTAGGAGTTGGTG
>JBQCEF010000615.1:0-7152 GCA_051960495.1 Nocardioides sp.
ATGTGGGCGCGGCTGGCAGCCAACGCGGATGTCGGGCACCTAAACGGGGTCGACCAGGCCTTCTACCGCGAGCACACGACCAACATGTCACGCTCCTATGACCAGGTGATGGACTTCAACCAGCGGCAACTGGCGTTCGAGGTGATGTTCGACGGCTGGAGCAAGAACCTCGCGGACCCACGAAAGCTCTCGGACCTGCTGCACCGGAAGCTTGCCTGGGAGGCACTTCTGGTCGCTGCTCGGGCATACGATCGCGGCCGCGCCGCGCAAACCCCTGTCGACGGACTTGTCGAGTTCGCAATCGAGTGTTGGCCCGAGGCCCACAAGCTTGCGATCTACCGGACCCTCCAACTCCGAAGGCGCCTCGGACCTCGGACGATGCGGTACGTGCAGCCGTTCGTTCTCTCGCCCGTAGTCCGCAAGGCGAAGTGGGCCTGGTGGCAGCAGGCGTGGAAGTACGGACCGCGGGGGGTCTGAGAGAGCGTCCTGACGAGATCGTGGACGGACGACAGGAGCGCGAAGGGCAAAGCCCGGAATGACGACCGCCGAGATCAGGCGTCGTCAATCAACTCCACCTGCGTCCTGCGCGCCAACAACCGCTGCCTTCGACGAGCCAGCGCTTGGCTCAGCACCGGGATTCTCTGCACAGCGTCCCGAACCCGGGTCTGAAGGCTGCGAGCCCCGTAGTGGTCGATCGTTGTGCGGAAGCGCGTGTCGGCCCGCACGGGCATAGGGATCACGCAGCGCACGTTATCGAGTGCACCCCGCTCGCAGAAGAACTCCCAATCGTCAGCACGGGCTCTAACGGGGAGCATCTCCTTCAACATTCGGGCGCAGGCTTCGCGCGTTATCAGATAGGCGCCGGTGCCGGCGAGATCGCCCACATCGGCAGGTGCGGCAAGCGTCCTCGAGCCAGGAAGACTGACGGAACTACCTCTGAGGAACCGGTAAGACTCACCTCGTTCCGCGCGACCGCGGCGGTGGTGGTGCAAGAGCACGGCCTCCGCTCCAACCAAGTTGACAGCGACCGCATCAACCAGCGCAGTGATGTCGATTGGCAGCACAACGTCGTCCTCGAGAATAAGGGCCAAGTCCGCGTCGTCTTTCAGGACTTCGGCATATATCCACAGATGGCTCAAGGAGCAGCCGACCACGCCGGCCCAAAACGCTCCCTTACGAACGAACCCTGGATCAACGAGATCGGCGTCCGAGAGGTCCAGGTCTCGGCCATCGGCGGCTTCTATGAACTCGTAGTCGAGCTTGACTCTTCGAAGTTCGCGCAGCATGTGCGCTCGCCGTTCCTGAGATCTGGCGAGATTGACCACGTACGTGCGCATCCACTCATCTCCAACTCATTGCAGAGCACTGCAGAACTTCGACCAGCCTTGGTGCTACGACCTCCGCGTCGTAATCGCGGCGGAACTTCTTTTGCGCCGCGCACCCGGAACGTCGCAGCTCGTGAGGCGACTCCATCAGGTCGATGAGGATCCGGGCGGCCTCGTCTTGATCGTCGATCGGCCAGAAGCGGCCGTGCTCGGGGTCCTCGAACAGCTCACCGAGCGCACCGATGCGGCTCGAGACAACTGGAAGCCCCACGGCCATGGCCTCCATGATCGCCAGGGACGACGACTCCGAGTAGGAGGCGTGCACGTAGGCCTGATACCGCGGCAGCCGCTGCGCGACATCACTGCAGAAGCCGCGAAGTTGCACCTGGTCGCGCACCCCGAGCTGCTGCGCGAGGGCGACGAGCCGTGCTCGCTCCACTCCCTCACCGAAGACGTCGAGCGAGTACACGTACCCCTTGGCGCGGGCAGCCGCAAGCACGCGCAGCAGGTACCGGTGGTTCTTGACGGCCTCGAGGTTGCCTACGCTGACCAGGCCCGCCCGAGCGTCGGGCTTGACGTCCGCCACGGGAGCCGCGACGAAGTTGGGCACGACGGTCGCCGGGACGGTCGCGGCCTCCGGCATCCAGGCCTGCAGCGCGGAGCGCGCCCACGAGGAGACGTAGACGAGGGCGTCCACGTGTGGCACCACCTGTCGCTCCATCGCACGGATCCGCTGGAAGAGTCGGCCGTCACGAAGTACCTGGCCCTTGTCCGCCCACTCGTCGGCCTGGGAGGTGCGGAAGTGGACGGCCAACACGACCCGTTGGTGCGAACCGGATCGGGCGGCGAGGGCAGCCCTGGCTGACACCGGGCACTGCGCGTACACCGTGCACGGCCCCTTGGTTGCGAGAAGTCGGCGCAGGGCGCGGCGGAGGACGAGCTCGTGGGACGACCGGTACCACCACACGTTGGCGGGTCCGTAGACGCGCTCTAACGCGATCCGGGGGCCGAACAACAACGCGAGCAGAGTCTTCCGCCACACAGACGCCTCGGCCCAGGAGTGGGGCGTGACCAGTTCGATCGACGTCCCGGTTCGCGCACAGTACTCGCGCAGCTGCCGTACGTGTGTGTGCACGCCGGTGATCCCGCGCTCGCGTGCCACGGTGGCGACCACGAGAGGAGAGGCTGTCATCGATCAGCCTGACGAACGACCCCGAGCCGCCGCATCTTCGCGTCCGCCTCGGCGAGTACGTCATCGAGGGCCGGCATCGTCTTGAGCCACTCGGCGTACTCCGCGACCGACTCTGCCGGCGTGCGCGTGGGCTCCCAGCCGAGCTCGCGCAGGCCGGAGATATCGGAACAGATGTGCCTGGTGTCGCCGAAGCGGTACTCACCGGAGACGCGCGGCTGCGCCTGCGACCCGTAGTGCGCCCGCACCACGTCTGCGAACTCGGCCGTCGTCAGCGCTTTGCCGCCGCCCACGTTGAACACCCGGCCGACGGCGCGAGGATCGGCGAGGACCAGCTCGTTGGCGTCGACCACGTCGTGGATGTTGACGTAGTCCCGCAGCATCGCACCGTCCTCGAAGAGAGTCGGAGCCGATCCCAGGAGGTAGTGCAGGCAGAAGATCCGACACGCCCCGGAGTACGCGTTGTAGACCGACTGCCGCGGTCCCTGCACGATGCTGTAGCGGAGCGCGACGGTCGGAATGGAGTAGCGGCGACCCAGGTTGATCGCCACCATCTCCTCGCCGTACTTCGACATGCCGTACGCGTTCTGCGGGTTTGCGAAGCTCTCCGGAGTCCGAAACATCTCGAGAGGACCGCCACACAGCGGGCAGCGGTGCTCCCACTCGCCATGGGCCAGAACTGATTCCGGTCGCATGTCGGGCGCCTGCTGCCCGTCGACCGGGCAGCGGTAGAGGCCCTCCCCCATGGCGGACTGGGAGGACGCCACCACGACGCGTCGAAGGTCGAGGTCCTCTGCCACCGCGATCTCGTAAAGCAGAGCGGTCGAGACGACGTTGGTCGAGGTGAAGCGAGAGAAGTCAGTGAGGTAGTCCTGGTAAGCGGCGAAGTGGAAGACCGCATCCACGCGGCGAAGCAGGTTGGCGAGCAGCTCCTTGTTGCGGACGTCGCCCACCCACAGTTCCGCGCCCGGTGTGACGTAGTTCGGCTTGCCGTTGCGATGCACCGGCGCGGTCAGCGCATCCAGTACGACAACCTCGTGGCCGAGGTCCACGAGACGGTCGGCCGTATGTGATCCGATGAACCCTGCTCCACCGGTGACAAGAACTCTCATCGGCCGCCTCCCCGGTTCGCGTGCACCTCGCGGTACACCTCCAACGTCTGCTTCGCGGTCTGGGCCCACGTGAACTGCGCTGCTCTGGTCAACCCGAGGGTTTGCAGATCCGAGGTGGACTCGCAGGCACGCAGGATGGCGTCACCGATCGAGCGCGGGTCGTCGGGGTCAGCCAAGATCGCCGCCCCGCCTGCCGTCTCCGGCATCGCGCTGCGGTCCGACGTGACGACCGGGCAGCCGCAGGCCATCGCCTCCAGGATCGTCAAGCCGAAGGTCTCGTTGTGGGACGGGTACACGAACACGTCAGCTGCCCGGTAGAAGTCAACCGTCTCTTCGAGTGGGACACCGCCCACCCAGGTCACCTCGTCCGCGATCTCCAGCCGTGATGCCATTGCCCGCAGCTGCGCCACGTACGCCTTGTCGCGGCCGGGTCCGACGACCACTAGCCGACGACCGTCCAACTCCGGCCTCACGAGAGCGAACGCCCGCAGCAGGCCGTCGCAGTTCTTGTACGGCCACAGCGACGAAACGAACAGCACGAACGGTCGGTCGATCCCGTACCGGCCGCCGAGTCGCCGCGCTGCCGCGTCCGGGTCACCAGGCCGGAACAACTCGTGGTCGACGGCCTCGGGGACCAGACGCAGCTTGGCGGGATCGACGTCCAGATGCTTATGGACCTCCGATCGCAGGCTCTCGGAGTTGATGATGATGGCGTCGGCCACCTTGGCCGTGCGCGGGTAGCCGATCCGGCGGTAGAGACGTGCGGCAGGGCTGACGGCCTCGGGCGCGGTGAACGCGTGCATCGTTTTGAAGTGAGCCACCAGGCCGGGTGCCGGCCGGACCAGGGGGACGATGAGAGTGCTGAAGATGTCGACGCCCGCGATCGGAAGCCTGACTGGCGAGTAGACGTGCTCACTGAGGGTACGCAAATTCCGCCGCTCGTTGGACCAAGGGAAGGTCAGGTAGCGGACCCTCGGTCCGTAGCCCTGGTGCAGGTGCTTCGAGCGGCGGCTCACCACCAAGTCGAGGTGCTCGTCCTCGGCCAGAAGCGAGGCCATCTCCGGGATGACGCGAGTCCAGAACCAGTGCGCCCCGGAGGGGTGGTCCGGGTCATCGGTGAGCAGGTTGATGGCGACGCGCATGGCTCACGAACCCCTCGCCGCCACGACGACGGCACGCGCCCATCCCCCGGTGTACGCCGCCACTCAGACCTCCTCCTGTCCGCGCCGCCATGCTAGGAACCCGACCGGCTCGGTCGGGCGATTCGGCGGATCGGTCCCCTAGGTTCGGTATGCCCACGGTCGGGCCTGCTATGGAAGGGCACACCCGCGACCTGCGCCGGGCGCGCCCGTGGCCTCGAGCCACACCCATAGGTGCCACCCCAGCCGACGATCGAGGCGGCGCAGCCTGCGGACCGGCAACGGTGGCGCGTGCATGTACCGCTTCGTGTGCCTGATCAGCTCGAAGTGCGGAAAGTCTCGCCTCACATCCGCCACGTTGTAGACGCGAGCGAACGGATTGAGCGGGCCGTCGGTGCTGTGGTGGGTGAAGGTCTCGAGGTCTAGGTAGTGCCGCAGGCCGCCTCGCTCGGCGTTGGCCAGGTGGCGGCGGAGCATCTCGCTCTTGGGCAGGGCCCGGGATCGGCGCAGCGGGAAGCAGACCGCCAGCGCAAGGCGTCGCACGACGCGGATGCTGACCTGGTAGTTCAACGAGTTCCTGGCGTACAGCATCGCCACGAGAAGGCCCCCCGGTTTGAGCACCCGGTGGATCTCGGCCTGTGCCTGGCGTATCTCCGGCACGTGGTGCAGGACACCGTGGCTGAAAACGATGTCGAACGAGTCGTCGGACCAGGGGATCTTTAGGACCGATCCTTGCTTGAGGCCTTCGTAGGGCAGGTCCCGCAACGCGAGTCTGGTCCGGACCCGCTCCACCGACTCCTCGGTAAGGTCGAGGCCGGACCATGATGCGCCTCGCTTGATCAGCTGTTCGGACTCCGAACCTTGTCCGAGCCCGATCTCCAGCACACGTTTCCCGGCCCAGTCGACCTGGTCGAGACACTCGGGAATGTGGCTCTCCTGCGCATACCGCCAAGCGTCATAGGCTCGGAAGAAGCGGTCGTGGTCGTCGGCGAAGTCGCCATGCAGACCACCGAGGATATGGTCCCCGCAGGGGTGACTGTTCCAGAACGACTGGATCTCGGCCTCTTTCATCCGACCCCCTACTGCTGCAGACGCGCCACCACCGTTCCCGGCGGGCTGCCACGTGTGGCGGCCCGCGGCAAAGAAGGGCGGCCAGCGCGCGCTTTCGTCGGGAGCCAAACCAACAATGCGGGCCTAGGTGCCTGCGCACCGGGCAGCGGGTGATTGTTACCCAATCCGGGCTAGGGCGCGCACGGGATAGACTCTCAGCGCCGGCGGACCTTGAGCCAGAACTCGTCGACCTTGAACCGGCGCGGCTCTCCACCGGTCGAGACGATCTCGACGCCGTAGCAGATCTGGCCGAGCGTCGCGTTGCGACCGATGCGGCCGTCACGTATCAGCCAGTTCAGCATCGCCTTGATCCCGATCGTGCCCCGCGTGATCCGCTGGTCCGGGACGAACGCGATGTAACCGTTCCCGTGGGTTGCGTACACCTTCCAGTGGTGTCCGCTCAGGTCCACGTCACGGGCAACCAGCGACCCCGCCGGAACCTGGCGGTGGTTGTCGGTCCAGATCATGACCTCGTTGTCGCCGGGAACCCCGTTGAGCCAGATGTCGTAGGCCCAGTTGTAGATCCCCGCCCTCTTGCTGCGCGACGCGAAGTGGCTGCGGATCTTCTCGAAGGAACGAAGCCGGGGCTCGGCCCCGGTGTTCCAGTCGTGCCAGTCCTTGTGCACGTTGGGATAGGACTTGACCGCGCCGTCACCCGAGCGGTTGTCGGCAGTGGCCACGACCTTCCAGTTCCGGAAGGAGCAGGCGGACATCCGCTGGCGCACGTCATAGCCGGAGCCGTTCCACACGTTGTTGTGCAGGACGTAGTTGCGCTGGAACCACATGCCGTAGGGGTCACTCGTCACGTACTTCGGGTCGGTGCACGCGACCGCTGACGCCTCGGTGGCCGAGGCGGCGGGGCCCAGCAGCCCGAGCAGCAGGCTGGGAAGCAGTGCGACGAGAACGAGGGTCCTTCTCATGGGGCTTCTCTCCGAGTCCGAGGTGCCGCGGAAGTCGGGGACCGCGGCCAGCGTCGCCACATGGTAAAGGCCCACCGGTCGCCGAGGGCGGCTGTGACGACATCCGTCTGGACCGCCGTCGGCCGAGACCCGGACAAACCGGGGCTCACCGACTAACCGGCGCTCGCCTTCTTGGCCGTCCCCTTCTTCGCGGTCGCCTTCTTCGTCGCTGTTGCCTTCTTGGTAGTGGTCTTCTTTGCGGTGGTATTATTAGTAGTGGTTACCGGCTGTGAGTCCGGATTCTTTGGCGCAGTGCTCGACAGGGTCTCGTCGTTGGGCTCGTGGTGAGGTTCGATGTAGTCCACGGTGTAGTTGTCC
>JBQCEF010000616.1:0-2408 GCA_051960495.1 Nocardioides sp.
AGCGCCGGATGCGGGAGGTCGGCCGGCGGCGGGGACTCTGGCGGGGCTGAGCGCCTGCCGGACACGGCGGTGCGGCCCGCCCCGGAGGGCTGGCCGCAGCGCCGGAACACCCAGGCGTCCGGGCGACCCCGTCAGGGATCAGGAGTCGAGGTCAGTCCCGCGACGGGGAGTCGCTGAAGCCCGACGCCCAGTCGTCGTTGTCGTCGGCGTCACCGTCATCGGTGCGTCCGCCGGAGCTGTTGCCACTGCCATGCAGCTCCGCGGCCAGCGCACTGAGGTCCGTCTCGTGTGAGCGGTACTTCAGGTCGCGGGCGACCTTGGTCTGCTTGGCTTTCGCACGGCCGCGCCCCATAGGGTCGACCCCCTCGCAACTCGGCCGGAGTCACGCCCGCACGGCCCTGGGACGTCGCTCCTGCAACGCCCGAGAGTCGGGAAGTACGCGCGTCCGGTCTCTCCACTGGTTTCTCGTGAGCCCAACGGTACCTGCCCCCTGGTCGTTCCCGCACATCCGGGCCGCAGATCTGGACAGATTTCGCGCACGGCGAACCGGTACGACGCCTCCGGAGGCGGCGCCGGGTCGCACCGACCGCGGCCCGTCCCGGGTCACCCGGCCGGGGTTCACCAGCCCGGGTGCTGGCCCCGCAGCGTCACCGAGCCGCCGGCCGCGCCCCCGAGCGCCGCACCGGCCTCGGCGACCTCGCCGCACACCCAGGCGTCGACCCCGTGGCCGGCGAGCACGCTCACCGCGCGGTCCGCATCGGCAGGATCCACCAGCGCGACCATGCCGACGCCCATGTTGAGGGTGCGCTCGAGGTCGGGCTGCGCGACCTCGCCGGTCCGGCGGACCAGGTCGAACACCGGCTGCGGGGTCCAGGTGCCGCGGTCGATGGTCGCGGCGAGCTCCTCGGGCATCACCCGCTCCAAGTTGGCCGCGAGCCCGCCGCCGGTGACGTGGGACATCGCGTGGGTGCGGGTGCTTCGAGCCAGCTCCAGGCAGGCCTTGGCGTAGATCCGCGTCGGCTCGAGCAGCTCCTCGCCGAGGGCCCGGCCGAGCTCCTCGACGTGCCGGTCCAGCGCCCACCCGGCCCGGTCCAGCAGGACGTGGCGGACCAACGAGTAGCCGTTGGAGTGCAGCCCGCTCGCGGCCATCGCGACGACCACGTCCCCGGGCCGGACCCGACCCGGACCGAGCAGGTCGGCGGCCTCGACCACGCCGGTGGTGGATCCGGCGACGTCGTACTCGTCGGGCTCGAGCAGCCCGGGGTGCTCCGCGGTCTCGCCGCCGACGAGCGCGCAGCCCGCCTGCACGCAGGCCTCGGCGATGCCCTGCACGATCGCGGCGATCCGCGCCGGTACGACGCGGCCGGTGGCGATGTAGTCGGTGAGGAACAGCGGCTCGGCACCGCAGACCACCAGGTCGTCGACGAGCATGCCGACGAGGTCGAAGCCGATCGTGTGGTGGACGTCCATCGCCTGCGCGATCGCCACCTTGGTGCCGACCCCGTCGGCCGAGGTGGCCAGCAGCGGGTGGTCGTAGGACTTCAGCGCGGTCGCGTCGAACAGGCCGGCGAACCCGCCGATGCCGCCCACCATCTCGGGACGGCGGGCCTTGTCGATCCAGACCTTCATCAGCTCGACGGCCTTGTCGCCGGCGTCGATCGAGACGCCGGCCGCCTCGTAGGTCGCGCCGCCGGGCTGCTGCTGCGGATCGGTCATCTTCGTCCTCGGGGTCGGCCGCGCCGGGCGCGGGTCGGCGTGCGGGTCGGCATGCGGGGCGTCGGTCGGGTCGAGGGGGCCGTCAGGGCCGGTCCAGGGCGTCCGCCGCGCCGGCGCCTCGGGTCAGGCTGAGGCCGGGCGTGCCGTCGACGTCCTCGGGGATCAGCGTCGGCTCGAGCTCGAGCAGGTGCTTGCCGAGGTCCTCGGGGTCGGGCAGCTGCACCGGGTAGACCCCGTCGAAGCAGGCGCGGCACAGCTTGTCGTTGGGCACGGTGGTCGCCTCGACGAGCTGCTCCTGGGAGATGTAGGCCAGGGAGTCGGCGTCGATCGAGCGGCAGATCTCGTCGGTGGTGAGACCGTTGGCGATCAGCTCGGCCCGCGTGGCGAAGTCGATGCCGTAGAAGCACGGCCACTTCACCGGCGGGCTCGAGATCCGCACGTGCACCTCACGGGCGCCGGCCTCGCGCAGCATCCGCACCAGCGCGCGCTGGGTGTTGCCACGCACGATCGAGTCGTCGACCACCACGAGCCGCTTGCCCTCGATGACGTCACGCAGCGGGTTGAGCTTGAGCCGGATGCCCAGCTGACGGATCGTCTGCGAGGGCTGGATGAAGGTGCGGCCGACGTACGAGTTCTTGACCAGGCCCATGCCATAGGGGATGCCGCTCGCCTCTGCGTACCCGATGGCGGCT